>JAZSNJ010000058.1:0-1533 GCA_045536355.1 Clostridia bacterium
ATATTGCCCCAAAATAGAAAAAGGATACCAAGGGGTATCCTTTTTGTATTGGCACATCCGGAGGGATTCGAACCCCCGACCGATCGGTTCGTAGCCGATTACTCTATCCAGCTGAGCTACGGATGCATATAGAACTTGATAAATTATAACATAGGTGATTTAAAAAATCAAGTCATTATTGACTGTTTTTTAATAAGATTATACCCCGACCAAGTTAAAACTTAATCGGGGAGTTTTTTAAACTAATAATATAGGCAAATACCCATTAATTTCAGGTAAAGTTATATTTGTCCTGCCGTCTGATACATTAAACTCTAATTTCTCCATATCAGGCAGGGTTACAACATCTTTAAATTCACCTAAAACGCTTATGGTTTTACCTTTTGGCACAGATGTATGTTCTTCTATAATTCCTTTTCCGCATCTTATTTCAGGGTAAGTTGTTTTAATCTGTAAAAGTGTTTCGCTTTCATCTTTTAACAAAGATACCCTTGAAGTTGACGGCAGGTTTGAAATTATAAGTCTATCCGGCAAAAGGTCTTGTATAAGGTCGTTTACAAGGTCTTTTAAAAAGATTGCGCCACAGTCATAATATGCTTCAAAGATGTTAAAGCAAATGTGTGCTTTATTACCTTTTTTAGCGACTGCCGAGTAACCTTTAGATTTATCTGCAGGAACATAGAAAAAGCCATGAGAACCGTCATACTCTTTTTTAAAGTATGGCTCTACATACTCTGACACAGAGTAATCACTTGTCATTTTAAGTGCGCATCTGTACTGGCCGAAAACCTCGCCTTTATAACTGTAAAAGCCTTCGGTTTTATTATCGTCTTCTTTAAATTCTTTGATATAGTCCCAGATACTTCCCTTTTTAAGGCTTTTACCTGTTGATAAAATACTACCTTTAAACTTTTCAAGTTTTTCAGAAAGTTTATCGGTAATTTTTATCTTATCGGGCAGGATTAAGAGTTTATAATTATCAAAATCCAAATCTTCATTAACTACATCAAACTGAATTTTAAGTTCTGATAAAATTCTTGCTACACTTTTATCGCTTGTTGTAAATGACAAATCATCAGTATAGCCTCTAACCTTATTTCTTAAAACAGCAACCTCTGTTACGGGTTGTTTACCAAAGGTCCATTTTTCAAGCTTTTGGACATAGGAATAAATTTCTCCTATGTTTTCATAAAGCTTTTTATTAAGACCGTCTCTTGGGTGCATATGGTCGCCTATTGACGGACAGTAACCATACATAAGAGCATCAAAAACATCATTTTCTATTGATGCTTTGCTCTTTTTGCCGCCAAAATCACCCCAGTCGCTTACAAAACAGCCTGACATATAAAGCCTGTTATTTGTAAACTTTCTGTAATAAGGTGCTTCTGTAGGCACATGGTCAAACCCCCAGAAACCTGCGGTTAAAGCTTCAAGCTCTGCGTGTGATACAAGGCCATGTATATCAGAATAAGGGAAGCTGTTTAAGTAAAGATATTTATCTTTTGGAACAACATCTCTTATTCTTCTCATAAT
>JAZSNJ010000094.1:0-2382 GCA_045536355.1 Clostridia bacterium
AACGCCAAAGGCATAGTTGTTTTAGATAACATGTTTATGCCACTTGATATTTCCAGAAATCCTGAAAGCATTAAAACAAACAAATTTCCTTTTCCAAAAATATTTAAAAGATTAGTAATCACAGAGAAAAATATTATATATGAACATACCGTAATCATTGAAGAAGAACTGTCTTTGATGGCTTTTGTGAAAGGATTTTTATAATATATTGATTTTACGGTGTTAGTTGTTGAAATAACATATTTGTTTCTTAAAATAAAAGCCGAAATAAGACCTGATAGAATATGCACCAAAAATAAAATGTACCCTGCTTTTATATCATTAAAAAAAACTGCCCCAACTGTGCTTATAATAAAAACAGGACTTGCGTTGTTGCAAAACCCCATCATAATTTCTGCGTTTTCTTTTTTCAAACTTTTTATATCAACCAAGTCTGATAAAACAGAAGCACCAACAGGAAATCCACTTAATGCACCAAATAAATATGAGACCGATGAGTTTTCTGGTATTTTAAAAACAAAACCTAAAAGCTTGTCTGCTTTTTTAGAAATTTTATAAGACAGACCTGAATACATAAGATACTTTGTTGCTACCATAAAAGGGAAAACCGAAGGGAAAACACTGTATAAAGAAATACCTATTCCGTCTTTTGCACCCTGTATACATGTTTCGGGATAAATAAGTAAACAAAATATCAAAGTAAAAACCATTATCAAAGGGTATAGCTTAGTAATTTTAAATACTTTTATCATTAAAATCTGTTCCTTTCTAAAAAGCATAAACATTTGCCTAATTAAATATATTTATTAAAGGATATAAACATTCTTAATTTTTAAAAGAAAGGAATAATAAAGTTGGAATTCAATCAGGTAAGCTCAGTCCCTTTGAAAAACGATTTAGACTCTCCCAAAATAACCCTTTATTCGCACGACAGAGTGATAATAGAAAATTACAGGGGTATTGTTTTATATAGCGATGAGACCATAGAAATCAACACGAAAGACCACCTCATTAAACTTACAGGACAAAACCTTTCCATTAAATATATGATAAAAGAAGAAACAGAAATAACAGGTGATATACAAAAAATTGAGCTTTTAAAATAATAGGAGGAAAAATGTTACTTAAACTATTTTATTTTTTTAAAGGTTATGTTATAATAAAAATAACGGGTAGTTTTCCCGAAAGGTTTTTGAACTTAGCCATGCAGAAAAATGTATATATATGGGATGTGGAGAAGAAAGAAGATAACTGTCTTTATATTAAAATTTCTGCAAGAGGATTTTTAAGGCTTAAAAGTTTAGCGGGGAAAACCGGTTGCAGGGTTAGCATTGTTAAAAAGCAGGGAATTTTCTTTTTTGTTTCAAGATATAAAAAACGCACAGCCTTTATGACGGGTTTTATAATATTTTTATTAAGTATAGTGTTGTTTTCTTCGTTTGTGTGGAAAATTGAGATAACGGGAACAGAAAGAATAGATAATAATTTATTATTAAGTCAGCTAAATAAAAATGGGCTTAAAACGCCAATGCTCCTTAAAAATGTTGATGCAAATCTTATCTCAAGCAAAATGAAAAGGGACAATAAAGACATTTCTTGGATAATGATTAACATAAAAGGCATTAAAGCTAAAGTAGAAGTAAAAGAAACAACCCGCCCACCCGAGATAGTTGATTTAAATACTGCAACAAATATTGTGTCGACAAAAGACGGAGTAATAGAAAGCCTTTATTTAAGAAAAGGGTTTCCGGTGGTGAAAAGGGGACAAACGGTTAAAAAAGGCGAACTTTTAATAAGCGGTGTTACCGATACATTAGGCGGAGTAATAAGATACGAAAATTCAGATGCTGATATTTTGTTAAGAGTATGGTATCAGCAACAATTTACTCAACCAAAAAATGTTATAAACCGTACATATACAGGCAAGACCAAAACAAGATACATTTTAAATATTGGTAAGTTTAAAATGAACCCTTTGTTTTTCTTAAAAACCTATGAAACCTGCGATGAGGAAGAAAAAACAGTTTTAACATTTCCGTTTACCTTATCAAAAATTACATATAAAGAGTATACCGAAGATAAAATAACATTATCTACAGAAGAAGCGCTAAATACCGGCAAACAGGAAATTTTAGAGAACATAAAAAAAATGATGACAGAAGGGGAAATTGACCATACAACTTTTGATTATCAAGAGGGTAATAATGAAATAATAATAAATGCCGAAGTACAAACTTTAGAAAGAGCAACAGCCGAGGTAATTATAAACAAATGAAAGGGATAATAAATGGATAGGATTATACAAATTCCATCACCTGAGCTTTTGGCAAATGTTTTTGGAAACTTTGATGAAAATGTCAAGTTAAGTCGGATCGTAGCCAT
>JAZSNJ010000176.1:0-4070 GCA_045536355.1 Clostridia bacterium
TTTCTGTTAAAATAATAAAACTATGCGAAAATATAAAGGGGCACCATTCTCTTGCTAATCAGTTAGAGCGTAGTGGAACATCTGTTGGCGCAAACATTCATGAAGCAAATTATGCGCAAAGCAAGAATGATTTTATTTCTAAATTACAAATAGCACTAAAAGAATGTTATGAAACTGAATATTGGTTAGAATTATTCGTTAAATCCGAGTTGTTGGATAGAGACATAGCAAAAGAAATATATAATGAATGTGGAGCAATCCGTAAAATGCTCATTTCATCAATTAATACTGCAAAACGGAATACAGACAAATAATTTTACAAACAAAAGAACACCCAATCGGGTGTTTTTTTGTTTGTATAAAATAGAAGAGAATTGAACTCTGAATTTTAATTATTATAAGTAAAAAGTTCATCCTGATAAAACATAGCATTTATTAAACCATACATCTGCGTAAATGGGCGCATCAAGTTCCAGATGCCCATTCCTGATAAATTAAAATCTTCTATAAGTTTAAATCTTTCAAAAATACTTCGTGCATCCTCAAACCACACCACATGCTCCGCCCCATCTAATGTGTAATTAAAATAAGGGGAAGCTGAACTTTCGTCAAATATAATGCTTGAACCATAGTAATTGGCAAGGCGCACGGCTTCTTCGTTCCCTATTAGTTTTGCCCGGGATTTACCCGAAACATAGGGAAGCGTCCAGTCATAAGCGTAGTTTGAAATGCCGAGTAATATTTTGTTTGGTGCCATTTTAGAAAGGGCATAGTTTAAAACATTTCTTACACCTGTAATTGGAGAAATTGCCTGAGGCGGACCATAGGTATAACCCCATTCATATGTCATTAAAAAGCAGTAATCTGAGTTTTGTGCAATGAGGGCATAATCGTGTCCTTTATAAAAGTCGCTTTGCTGTGTGTCAGATGATTTTGGAGCAAGAGCAGTTACTACAACATAGCCTAAAGGATTAAGACTTTGTCTTAAATAGCCGACAAATTCTGCGTATTTGGGCGCATCTTCGCCTGGCAGAAACTCAAAGTCAATATCAAGTCCGGCAAAGCCTTTTTGCTGTATGATTGAAACAATGTTGTTTTTTATGGTTTGCCACAATGACGGGGTGTTTAAAAGATAACTTCCAAGTTCTGAATTAAACCCTCCGCTTTCTGTAAGTGTAGATAAGTGCATAAGGCATTGTTTTCCAAGAGAAAAGGCAATGTTTCTTATGGCGTAATCATCTAAATTTATGATAGTCCCATCCTCTGTAAACCCGTAAGTAAAGGGAGAAAGATAGCCTGTGTAGTACATAGCTTCTCTTAACACCGCTTCTTCTGCGTTGGGGTAAGCGTATCCTAAAACGGCTGCGCTTTTTGTTTTGTTATAATCGTAAGAAATTATAAGGCTTTGCCCTATCACTAATGAATATGGTGGAGTAAGTCCGTTGTTTATAATTATTTCATAGGGGGACACAAAGAATTTTTGCGCAATGGTGTAAACACTATCTCCACTTTCAACTGTATATATATTTATATCAAAAACCTCCTTATAAATTATTAATATTTTGGTAATAATATTTATAAAATTATATTCAGAAAGGTTGATATAAATGAGAAAATTCACATCTTTGTTTTTAGTTATAATACTATGTATGAGTATTTTTACAGGTTGCAGCGATTCAACAGAGGCAAAAGGTGAAAAGCTTGTTTTGTCCACAGACCAATACCCTGTATACGACTTTTTAAAAAATGTCTTTGGCTCTGGGGTTGAAGTGAGCCTTGTGAAAGATGAAAATGTTAAAAAAGCACAGGATTCTGATGTGCATTTTTGTCTTTCGTCAAGTTCGTTTTATGAAAATGCTTTTGAAATAAAAAAAGAAGTGGTAATTCCCGAGGCAAAAATCTGGATTTCACCCCAAAAGGCAACAGATGTATTTTATGTTGTGTATAACAAAGTTACATCACTTGATAAAAGATTTCCGCAAAAGTATAAAACAAAATATGAAGATTATGTATTAAAACTACAAAATATAAACGAGGGAATGAAAGAATTAGACAAGAATAAAACTGTGGTTTTGGCAAATGAGTATGATTTGTCAGTTTTTGAGTCTGACTACGGGTTAAAGACTAAAATACTAAAAGAACAAACCGGTTCTGTTATGGAACTTGCTAATGTTATGAGAAAAGAAAACATAAGCGCTGTTTATTATATTGAGGGGCTTTTAAAAGAACCTGCAGAGGTTACAGGCAACATGACAAATTCATATGTCTTAGGGCTTTACACGGGTGTGTTAAATGAACCAGAGGAAATAAAAAATGCACCGTCATATATAAAGATGCTTGAGGAGAATCTTAAGAATTTATCAGAAAGATAAAACACTTTTGTGATACAAAAGTGTTTTTAAGCAAAAAAAGACCTGCTACGAATCAGCAGGCAAAAAAGATAGGGATGAATATATAAAAAAGATATTAGCGATTTGTAATCATTCCTGATTACAGTTATATTATAAAACCAAATTATTAACAAAGTATGTCTAAACTGTAAATATTTTCAAAAAAATAAATTGTTATTTAGAAAAATGTCAAGAAAACGCCGAAATTAAGGCGTTTTTTATAAAATATCCTGTCGAAAAACAAAGGAATAAATTTTTTACTATGTCAAAAAAAGCGCCACTTTTGGTAAAAAGTCTGCTAAATGTGAACATTTATGCACAAAAGCAGATATTTTATTCATGCTGAAAAATATTTTTTTGCGGTCTCAATTGCGCAGTTGTCCATTGTAAGATTCCCGTGCTCTCTTATTACTATATCCCTTAATGTGGAAAGTGTTAAATGTTCGGTCAAAACATAATTTAAGGCTCTCATTTTCTCAAGTTCTATCTTGTAAATTTTAATTATTAAATAATAGTCTTCGTTATAATGATACACTTTTGTTTCTCCCGTATAAAATCCGTCAATAGCTAAAAGCACAGATAAAATGGTTTCAATTTCAGGAGAATAATAGCATAACACCTTCCCGCCTACAAATATTTTCTCTTTTTCTTCATCAATTTTTGAGATGCTAAGCAAAAGCTCTCCGTGAAGCATTGGAATTACATCAATTTCGTATTGATTCCCTTCTTTGTTAAAACCGGTTACATTTTTAGCCATACCTAAGATGGTGTTAAGCTTTTTGTGAACCGATGTGTCATTATTATATAAATCATCTATGTTAATATTTTCAATCATCATATCATCCTTACTAAGATAAACATTGACTCTTTCAGGGCTGACTAGTATAAATTTCATGATAAACATTCCTTTCCTAATGATACATTATAAATTATACAATAAACTTTAAGTGATTTAAATGCAAAATTTATTCTAAAAAATACAATTTATACCTTGAAGTAATACATATAAGGATGTATACTGATAATATATTAAAAGGGGGCGTTAAATGTGAAAGTGTTAATAACAGGCGCAACAAAAGGCATAGGTTATCATCTTGCACTTTTATACAAGGAAAAAGGGTATGAAGTTATAGGTGTAGGAAGAAACAAAGATGACCTTTTAAATTTAGAAAATAAAGGAATTAGACCGGTTTGTCTTGATATTTCTGATGAGGAAAATGCTAAAGCACTTTTTAACATGCACCCTGATGCTGATATCTTAATTAATAACGCAGGATTTGGTGATGTTGGCTTTTTTTCGGAAACAGACTTAGAAAAAGATATAAAAATGATTAAAACCAATGTTTTGGGGTTACATATATTAACAAAGCTGTATTTTAAGGAAATGGTTAAAAATAATAAGGGGCATATATTAAATGTTGCATCAGTAGCATCATTTATGCCAGGGCCACTGATGGCAACATATTATTCAACCAAAGCCTATGTTTACAGGCTTAGTTTATCTTTAATGGAAGAGACAAACAAACTGAAATCAAAGGTTAAAATAAGTGTTCTTTGTCCCGGTCCCGTAAATACCGATTTTAACGATACTGCAGGGGTAAAATTTAAGCTTCGGGGCAAAACACCTATGTTTATTGCAAGATACACAATTTCAAAAATGGAGAAGAACAAAAAGATAAT
>JAZSNJ010000035.1:0-3246 GCA_045536355.1 Clostridia bacterium
CCAGCATGTTAAACCCGGTAAAGGTGCAGCGTTTGTCAGAACTAAGCTTAAGAACGTAATCACCGGCGGTGTAATTGAAAAAACATTCCGTCCTACCGAAAAATTAGAAAAAGCACACATCGAAAGAAAGGATATGCAGTATTCTTATTCTGATGGCGACTTATATTATTTTATGGATCAGGAAACCTTTGATATGGTTCCGATCAGTGCTGACCAGGTTGGCGATGCATTAAAGTTCGTTAAGGAAGAAATGATTTGCAAAATTCTTTCTTACAAAGGCTCTGTGTTCGGTATTGAACCGCCTACATTTGTAGAACTTTTGGTTACCGAAACCGAACCCGGCTTTAAAGGCGATACCGCAACCGGTGCAACAAAACCTGCAACACTTGAAACTGGTGCAACACTTATGGTTCCTTTATTCATTAACGAAGGTGAAATGATAAGAGTAGACACAAGAACAGGTGAATATATGGAAAGAGCATAATGCTTTTTTAAAAGAAAGAGGTGTTTTAAGTGGGAACATTACTTGAAAATTCAGCTTATCTTGACGGTTTGGCAGAAGGCTTGGAATTAGACGAAACCAAAAAAGAAAACAAAATCATCTTAAAACTTTTGGAAATTGTAAGAGAAATGGCTGAAACAATTGAAGAATTAGAAGATTTTGTTGACGAGTTGGACGCTAAAACAGAAGAAATTGACAGAGATTTAGGTGAACTTGAAGACGATTATTATGATGACGATGAATTCGAAGAATGCGATTTTGATTGTGAAAATTGTGATGATGAAGATTGCGAATACTTTGATGATTCTGATGAAGTATATGAATTCACCTGTGAAAAGTGCGGCGACACAGTTTATGTTGATGAAACACTTTTAGATGCAGAAGAACCTGTTTTATGCCCAAGCTGTGGTGAAAAAATAGATATTGATTTAGAATTTTAAAAAATAAGCTTGGTAAATTTTTGTTTGCCAAGCTTTACTTTAAGAGGGGGATTAAAAAATGAGCAAAGCATACGAAATAGCAAAAGAAGCTTATGCGAAAATAGGCGTAGATACAGAAGAGGTTTTAGAAAACCTTAAAAAAATACAGATTTCTATTCACTGTTGGCAGGGTGATGATGTAACAGGTTTTGAAATGAGCGGTGAAGCATTAAGTGGCGGTATTCAGACAACAGGTAACTATCCTGGAAAGGCACAAACACCTGAACAGCTCCGTCAAGACTTTAAGAAAATGCTTGAATACATTCCAGGCAACCATAGAATAAGCCTTCACGCATCATATGCAGAAACTGACGGTAATGTTGACAGAGATAAAATTGAAGGCAAACATTTTGACAAATGGATAGCATTTGCAAAAGAAAATAATTTAGGAATTGACTTTAACCCAACACTTTTTGCACATCCAATGGCAGCAAGTGGATTTACACTTTCAAGCCTTGATGAAAATGTAAGAAAATTCTGGATTGAACATTGTATAAAAAGCCGTGAAATTGCAGAATACATAGGCGAGGCATTAGATGATAAGGTTTATACAAATCTTTGGATTCCTGATGGATTTAAAGATATCCCTGTTGACAGATTAACACCAAGAAAGTATTTAGAAGCATCTCTTGATAAAATCTTTGAAAAAAAGATGAAATATACTGTTGATTCTGTTGAAAGTAAAGTTTTCGGCATCGGTGCTGAAAGCTGCACAATCGGTTCGCACGAATTTTATATGGGTTATGCAGTTAAAAATCAAACTTATATTACATTAGATACAGGGCACTTCCACCCAACAGAATATGTATCAGATAAATTAACAGGCGTTTATCAATTCGTTCCTGGTATAATGCTTCATGTAAGCCGTCCTGTAAGATGGGACAGCGACCATGTTGTTATCTTTGATGACGAACTTGTTGCAATAGCAAAAGAACTTGCAAGACATGATATGTTTGGCAGAGTTTCAATAGGTCTTGACTTTTTCGATGCATCAATTAACAGAATTGCAGCATGGACAATAGGTACAAGAAATACAATTAAAGCGCTCTTATACGGTCTTTTAGAACCAACTGAGAAAATGGTTGAACTTGAACAGTCAGGCGATTATACATCACGCCTCGCAATAAGCGAAGAATTAAAATCCATGCCATGGCAGGCTGTTTGGGAAGAATATCTTGAAAGAGAAGGAAAACCAACAGGTATGGCTTGGATAGAAGATGTTAAAAAGTATGAAAAAGATGTTTTATCATTAAGATAAATGGAGGTTAAAGCTATGATAGTAAATACACCACCAATGGGTTGGAACACATGGAACACATTCGGTAAAGATATCAACGAACAGCTTTTAATGGAAACTGCAGATATTATAGTTGAAAAAGGCTATAAAGATGCGGGATATGAATACATAGTAATTGACGATTGCTGGGCTTTAAAAGAAAGAAATGAAGAAGGACACATGGTGCCTGATCCTGAAAAGTTTCCTCACGGCATGAAATATTTATCAGACTATATTCATTCAAAAGGCTTGAAATTCGGTATGTATTCTTGTGCAGGTGTTATGACCTGTGCAGGTTATCCCGGAAGCTACGGGCATGAATTTATAGATGCTAAAGATTTTGCTGACTGGGGAGTTGACTATTTAAAATATGATTTTTGTCATTTCCCTAAAAATGCAGATTGCAGAACATCATATTTAACAATGAGTATGGCGCTTAGAAATTCAGGAAGAGATATATTGTTTTCTGCTTGTAACTGGGGTTGGCATGAACCTGAAAAATGGATGCGTTCAGTAGGCGCTCACATGTATCGTTCGCAAGGAGATATCTGGGACAACTTTAAATCAATAAGAGATATCGTAGTATCACAGGAAGATAAGTTCTACGCATCAGCACCAGGCTGTTTTAACGATATGGATATGATGGTTGTTGGTATGAATGCCAAAGGTAATGTTGCAGACAGTGAGTTTGAAAAAGCAGGTTGTACATTTGAAGAATACAAAATGCATTTTGCACTCTGGTGTATGTTTGGAACGCCACTCATGATTGGTGCAGATGTAAGAAAAATTCCTGACGATGTGAGAGAAATTCTTCTAAACAAAGAACTTATCAAAATCAATCAGGATAAAGAGGCAAGACCTCCTTACAGATTAAGAAGCACTGTTAACAACACTTATTATGATGATACAACCGAAACTGCTGATAACAGAACATACATTAAAATTCTTTCTGATAATACAATTATAATAGGACTTTTCAACTTTATAGG
>JAZSNJ010000118.1:0-16132 GCA_045536355.1 Clostridia bacterium
AGACTTATGTGTTGCTTAAAATATGAACAGGAGGCTTATGAAGACCTTCTTAAAAACACCCCTGCTAATGGTTCGTTGGTTAAAACACCTGCAGGTAAAGGCACAGTTGTTGATGTAAACCTTTTAAAAGGCAGATTAAAAGTTGAATTAAAAGACGAAGGCTCCGGCACAACATATCAGTTTTATAATGTTGACGAAGTTGAGGTTTTGAAAAATGCTGAAATTAAGGTTAACGCGGAAGAATTAAAACTTCTTAAAAACCTTGAAGAATAAATTTTTAAAAACCACTTGAAAAATATCTTATTTGTGATACAATTAAGTAAAACTCAACGAGCTGTTTTAAAATGCTCTTTGATATAAATCCTTTTAAGGAGGTGCAAAAAAATGGCATATGTAATTAATGATGAATGCATCAGCTGTGGTGCATGTGAAGGAGAATGTCCTGTTTCTGCAATTGCTGCAGGTGACAGCAAATACGTTATCAATGCTGATGAATGCATTGGTTGCGGTGCTTGTGCAGGTGTTTGTCCTGTAGGTGCTCCTGTTGAAGAATAAAGAGCTGTATACTAAAGTGCGATGGCATAATTGTCATCGCCTTTTTACTATGAGGTGAAATTTTGAGTTTACGAACAGATGACTTGCAGATAAACAATTTAAAACTTATTCAGGATACTGAGCTTTTTTGTTTTGGAACTGATGCTGTACTTTTAGCAAACTTTGCAAAACCCAAAAAAGGCGCAGTAATTTTAGATATTGGAACAGGTAATGCAATAATACCTGTGCTTTTGACTGCCAAGGTAGAAGCATCTATAATTTACGGGCTTGAAATTCAAGAAAAATCATTTGAACTTGCAAATAAAAATGTTGCCTTAAACTCACTTTCTGATACTGTGAAAATTGTGCTTGGTGATATTAATGATACTTCTTTATTTAAAGGCAACTTTTTTGATTATATAACATGCAATCCGCCATATAAACCTGTAGGTTCAGGAATTGAAAATCCTGACGATGCTTTAAAGATTGCAAGACATGAAATTAAATGCACCCTTTCGGGGATTGTTAAAAACGCATCAAGGATTTTAAAACCGTCAGGAAAACTCTCGATGGTACATAAACCTGAAAGACTTGCGGAGATTATTTACACTTTTAAACAATATGGATTAGAGCCTAAAAGGCTTCAGCTTGTTTATCCTAAACTTAATGCTCTTCCCTGCCTTATTTTGATTGAGGGTACAAAAGGGGGAAAACCCGAACTTAAATTTGAAAAACCTCTTTATGTTTATGATGAAGATGGGAATTACTCGGTTGATATTAAAAAACTCTACCAGAAGAAAAGGGACTGATTATGGAAAACAAAGGAAAACTTTACCTTGTGGCAACTCCCATAGGTAATTTAAGCGATATATCAAAAAGGGCTTTGGAAATTTTGTCGGAGGTTGATTTTGTCGCAGCAGAAGATACAAGACATACATTAAAACTTCTTAATCATTTTGATATTAAAAAGCCACTTATAAGCTATTATGAACACAATAAAAGAGAGCGTGGCGAAATAATAGCAAAAAGAATTTTAGAGGGCGAAAACTGTGCTTTGGTAACAGATGCAGGTACCCCTGCAATTTCTGACCCCGGTGAAGATTTAGTAGCTCTTTGTGCAGAGTATGATATAACCGTCGTTCCAATCCCCGGGCCTTGTGCTTTTATACAGGCATTAATTGTATCAGGCCTTCCAACAGGAAGATTTTCCTTTGAGGGTTTTTTATCTGTTAACAAAACATCAAGGCTTAAACATCTTGAAGAAATCAAAAAACAGACAGGAACTCTTATATTCCACGAAGCACCACACAAACTTAAAGCCACATTAAAAGACCTTTATGAGGTTTTGGGAGACAGAAGAATTAGCCTGGTAAAAGAAATAACCAAAATTCACGAAACGGTTATAAGGACTACTTTAAAGTCGGCAAATGAGCTTTTTGAAGAAACACCTCCTAAAGGAGAGTTTGTTTTAGTTGTTGAGGGTTTTACACAAAACGAAGATACCAAAGAATTGACCGATGAAGAACTTATAGATGAAGTAAATGCCTTAATAAAACAAGGAACAGATAAAAAAACTGCTATTAAAGAAGTTTCGTTAA
Organism: Clostridia bacterium; assembly: GCA_045536355.1. Lineage (GTDB taxonomy): Bacteria > Bacillota > Clostridia > RGIG6154 > RGIG6154 > CAKSDT01. The sequence goes on from JAZSNJ010000118.1 coordinate 2,133, forward strand.
AATTCAAGGTGCAAAAGAGAAGAGTTTATAATCTTTTCTTAAAGTAACTAAAAAAACACCCTCTCATATTATGTTAATATGGGGGGATTATATGTTGCTTCAAGCCTTATTTTATTTTTTCACAGTGTTTGGCATATTCGAATTTTTATTCTTTTTAAGAGACCTATTTTTTAAAAAGTCAGAACTTTTAAATATTTTAAACGGAGAAAACAATGATAAGAATTTCAGGGACAGTTGAAGAAGTAGTTTTTTATAACGAAGATAATGGATACGCTGTGTTTGATATTGATGCAGGTGGTGATTATGTTACCTGTGTTGGTACACTTCCTTACATATCGGCAGGAGAAAGCGTAACCCTTTCGGGTGATTATACAAATCACCCTGTTTATGGTAAGCAATTTTCTGTATCTTCATTTGAAAAAGCGGCTCCTGATAATGTAAACGCTATTTACAAGTATTTATCATCTGGTCTTATTAAGGGAATAAGAAGTGTTACAGCTAAGAAAATTGTTGATTTGTTTGGTGAAAACTCATTAGACATAATAGAAAATCAGCCTGAAAGACTTGCTCAAATCAAAGGTATAAGCATAAAAAGAGCACTAGAGATAAATGTTTCTTATATAAAACAGTTTGGTATGAGAAATTTGGCAATCTTTTTGCAGGACAACGGTATTTCACCAAACTTTGCTGGTAAAATATATAAAAAATATGGTTCTTCCGCAGTCGAAAAGATTAAAAGAAATCCTTATGTTTTAGCAAAGGATATTCACGGTATAGGCTTTAAAAAAGCTGATGCTTTAGCAATGAAAACAGGTGTTAATCGCGATGATACCCATAGAATTCAAGCAGGGATAAGCTACTGTTTAAATGAATATACCATGTCGGGTGGTAACACTTATTGCCCGTCAGACTTTTTGATAAACAAAACTTCTGCTCTTTTGGAAGTTGATGTAAGCCTTGTTTCAAATTCGTTAAATGCTCTTATTTTTGAAAAAACAGTTATTGCCGAAAGAGCCGAAAAAGGATTAAATATTTACCCTTTGCCACTCCATATCGCAGAGGTGAATGCAGCGCACAGACTTAAAAGGTTAAATGCTGTGCCACCAAAACCTATAACAGATGAACTTATAAAGATTGTGGACAAGGTTGAAAAACATTCTTCAATAAAATTGGAAGAAAAACAAAAAAAGGCAGTACTCACTGCTCTCACCTGCCCTGTTATGGTTATAACGGGTGGTCCGGGTACAGGTAAAACAACTGTTATAAATACAATTATTAAAGCAATGGAGCTTTTAGGTAAGAGCGTTGTTTTGGCTGCCCCAACGGGCAGGGCTGCCAAAAGAATGTCATTGGTTACCGGAAAAGATGCAAAAACCATTCACAGGCTGTTAGAAACCGAATTTTCAGGCGATGAAGAAACACAAATTTTCTTAAGAGATGAAACAAACCCGATTGAATCGGAGGTTATTATTATAGACGAAACTTCTATGGTTGACATTTTGCTTTTTAATTCTTTATTAAAAGCAATAGCCCCCGGAAGTACCTTAATTTTGGTTGGCGATTCTGACCAGCTTCCGTCTGTAGGACCGGGAAATGTTTTAAGGGATATTATCAAAAGCGGGGGCATTGTAGTTGAGCGCCTTACTGAAATTTTCCGTCAGGAAGAGCAAAGTATGATTGTTATAAACGCTCACAGAATAAACAAAGGTCTTATGCCAAACCTTAACATTAAAGGGAAAGACTTTTTCTTTATGCAAAGAAACACTCCCGAAGAAATAATAAATACAATTAAAGATTTATGTACTGTAAGGCTTCCTAAAACTTACGGGCTTAGTCCTTTTACAGATATTCAGGTGTTAACACCTATGAGGAAAAGCGCTGTTGGAGTAAATGCTTTAAATCAGGCTTTGCAAAGTGCTTTAAACCCAGAAAGTAAATTTAAGGCTCAAAAAACTTTTGGAGAAACTGTCTTAAGGGTTAATGACAAAGTTATGCAGAATAAAAACAACTATGACATTTCGTGGGAAACACCAAACGATGTAAAAGGCACAGGGCTTTTTAACGGTGATATGGGAATTGTTAAAGATATTGATGAAGAATACGAAACAATAACTGTCCAGTTTGATGATGAGAAAATCGCCACATACGATTTTTCTTCTGTGTCAGAACTTGAAATGTGTTATGCCACTACAATTCATAAAAGTCAGGGCAGTGAGTTCGATGTGGTTATTATTCCGCTTTATCAGGCAACCCCTACCCTAATGACCAGAAATATTTTGTATACTGCAGTTACAAGAGCAAAAAAACTTGTAGTTTTAGTAGGAAGCGATAAAATCTTAGAACAGATGATAAAAAACAACAGCGAAACAAAAAGATACTCAGGCTTTAAAGAAAGAATTGAATATAAATGAATTTAAAAGAATTTTTTACAAGGGTTTTATATCCTCCAAAATGTATAGGATGCAGAAGAGTTTTAAATATTTTATCGGATTATCCTTTAATATGTAAGCACTGTAGAAAAGAAATGGTCCCTTTACCTAAAAGGGTTTGTCCCACCTGTTTAAAACCACTTGATATTGTAGCTGATGCACCATACTGTGCATACTGTGCAAACGAAAAATTTAAATTCAATTCCTTGGTATCCTGCGGGATATACGGGAATGTATATAGAACTGCTGTTCACAATTTAAAATTTGGACAAAGATACCACAGTGCAAAATCTATAGCTTATCTTATGTATGACAGACTTAAAAGTTATGACTTATGTATGCGTTTAGAGGCAATATGTTTTGCACCAATTACTCCTAAAGGATTGCAGGAAAGAGGTTTTAATCAGGCAAAATATATTGCAGACGAATTATCTATTCTTTTGGGTATACCTGTTATAGATGCACTGATTAAAATTAAAGACACCAAAAGGCAGAGTCTTCTTTCCCAAAAAGACAGACTTAACAATTTAAAAGATGCAATTATATTCAAAAGAGAAGTTAAATACAAACATATTTTATTTGTTGATGATGTTTACACAACAGGCGCAACTGCAGAAGTTTGCTGTAATATGCTTAAAAAAGCAGGTGCCAAAAACATATATGTGTCAGTTTTTGCCATTACCAAAAAGGAAATAGAAGATGAAAGAGAAAATTATTGAATTTAATAAAGGTCTCGGTATAGAATATACGGGGGTTACCCAAAAAGACGGTCATACTTTTGTTGTGTGTCTTTTCCCCTATTATGCAACATATAAAAAAAATTCAAACATTTCAATTTACACATACTCAAAAGATTATCATAAGGTTATAAAAACCTATCTTGAAAAAATTTCAGAATTTATAATAAAAAATTCTGATGCTGAAATTTTTGGCACTTATTCTGATATAAGCCCTTACAATGATATTGACCTTGCGTATAATGCAGGGCTTGGAATAATCGGCAAAAACAATCTTTTGATAAATGAAAAATACGGCACATTTGTTTTTATCGGATATATTGAAACCTCTTTGGATATACCTTTGGACAGTCCTATAAAAAAAAGCTGTTTAGAGTGTGGAAACTGCATTAAAAAATGCCCGTCAGGTGCACTTAATGAAAAAGATTTTTCAATATGCCTATCTAACATAACTCAAAAGAAGGCAGCTCTTAATGAGTTCGAAGAAAATCTTATAAAATCTAATAAATATGTATTTGGGTGTGATATATGTCAGCTGTCCTGCCCTATGAATAAATTTGTTAAGACTCCAATTAAAGAATTTCAAGAAAACCTTATCTTTAATTTAAATAAAGAAATGTTTCAAGACCTTTCAAACAAAGAATTTAACAGTTTATATAAAGACCGTGCGTTTTCATGGCGTGGCAAAAATGTTTTACTAAGAAATCTTGATATCATTTCATCTAAACTATAAAATCTACCAAGATTATGTCATCTCCTATAGTTTTAATTTGATTCCAGGGGATTACATAGTCTTCTTCTTTGCCAAAAATTCCTAAAAACTTTGCGCCTTTGGGTACAACTATTGAATTTAAAACGCCCTTGTCCATATCAATGTCAACATCAACTACATAACCTAAGCGTTTCCCGTCATAAATGTTTATTACCTCTTTTTGTCTGAAATCCGATGCTTTTACCATAGTCTTTGTCCTTTCATAAAAAAATACTTTCAGTTGATTTTACTCACTGAAAGTATTTTTTATGATTTATTTTACCAATTTTTTTATTAATTCAAAGTTGCTCTTTGTGGACACAAGCATTGATATAAGTTTTTCTGTAAATTCCGCCTGGCCTCCGCCAGATAACATTTTCCTTATGTTATACATAACTTCAAGCTCTTGTTTTGAAACAAGCAGTTCTTCCTTTCTTGTGCCTGACTTATTTATATCTATTGCAGGGAAAATTCTTCTTTCCTGAAGTTTTCTGTCAAGATGCACTTCCATATTGCCAGTACCCTTAAATTCTTCAAATATTACTTCGTCCATTCTGCTTCCTGTTTCGGTAAGAGCAGTTGCAAGTATCGTAATGCTACCCCCGTTTTCAATGTTTCTTGCGGCACCAAAAAACTTTTTGGGTTTATATAGTGAATTAGGGTCAAGCCCCCCTGACAATGTTTTTCCGGATGACGGGTTTGTAAGATTGTATGCTCTTGCAAGTCGTGTTAAAGAGTCAAGCAAAATAACAACATCTTTTTTCTGTTCTGCAAGTCTTTGTGCTCTTTCCAAAACCATTTCGGCTACCTTTATATGGTGCTCAGGTTGTTCATCAAAGGTTGAATATATAACATCGCCTTTAATTGAACGCTGCATATCAGAAACTTCTTCAGGTCGTTCATCTATTAACAAAACTATTAGTTCTGCTTCGGGTGCATTTTGTGATATTGAATTTGCAATATTTTTTAAAAGAGTAGTTTTACCTGCTTTGGGTGGTGCTACTATTAACCCTCTTTGCCCCTTTCCTATTGGAGCAACCAAATCTATAAGACGCATTGAATAATCTGTTGTTTTTGTTTCAAGCTTAATTCTTTTATCAGGATAAACAGGAACCAAATATTCAAACGGGCATCTCTTTGACGCTTTGTAAGGCTCATCAGAATTTATTTTGCTTACGAAGATAAGCTGTCTGAACTTTTCGTTTACGCCTTTAGGTTCTCTTGCAATACCTGTTATTTTATCTCCTGTTTTTAAACGAAATCTTTTAATCTGTGTTGCAGAAACATAAACATCTTTATTGGTTGAAAGATAGTTAGGACCTCTTAAAAACCCAAACCCGTCAGGCAAAACTTCCAAAACGCCTTCTACTTCTTCTTTTTCGGTTTCAGGAGTTACAACAGGTTCCTCCTGAACTTCTTTTTCCTCTGGCAGATTTTCTAAAATTAAAACTGCAAGTTCCGCCTTTTTATATTTAGATGTTGCTTTTATACCTAAAGTCTTTGCAATTTCCTGAAGTTCTGCAAGTGTCTTATTCTCAATATTCATTTACGCACCTCATAAGTATTTGATAATTAAATTCATTAAAATGTTATTATCATAAAAATATTTTGTTATGTACGAACCATTCACACCGTTTATAAACATTTTATAGCTTTCTCCTGTTAAAAAGAGCATACCCGCAGTTAAAATAATGTATACTATCAAAAGCCCGTTTAAAAGTCCGAACAAAAGTCCCAAAAGGTTATCAAGATTTCTTATTATGGGCAGGTTTTTAATTCCCTTTGCTGTAAAAGATGTTACTTTTAAAAACAGCTTTACTAAAATGATTACTAAAATAACGCATATTATAAACACAAATGCATTTGTTAAGGTTTCTGATACAGATGTTGAAACCAAGGTTACTTCTTTATCCAAAAACTCCTTCAAAAACGAAGGAAGACCTTCTGTTTTTGTGCCTAAAAAACCTGAAACTTTACTGGAGGTTATATCGTTTACATTTTGAATAAAAGGAAGTTTTATTATTACTCCTTTAATAGGTTTGTAAATTAAAAATGAAAGAACTATTGATACTAAATAAGATATAAAATTTACAACTGTTAAAATTAGTCCTTTTTTGTGGCCAAGATACATAAAACCTAGAATTATTACAATTAAAATGATATCAAAAAGATAATTCATAAAATCACCATCTTCCGATTTTTATATCATATATATTCGAAACTCCGCCTGAAAATGTTACTATAGCTTTCCCCTTTGACATAATTTTCGCATATTCGGCAGTTTTTGTAATATTTTCATTAAGATAACAAATACCGAATTTGCCAAAAACAGCTATCTTTTCATTTCCAAGACATAAAATGTCTCCTTTATTGTAATCTACTGAATTTACTTTAAAATCGAGCTTTAATTTTCTTTTTTCCCTTGCTGTGGCAGATAGCACAATTAAAGACTCATTTTGCCCGTTATCGGAATTGTCGGATAATGCTAAAGTTAAATTGTTCTTATCATCAAAATCAAAAGCGTCTACCGCTTTTCCTGATAAAGAATATTCACGCTTTATACGGCCTTTTTTGTCAAGAAGTATTACCGATTTATCTGTAAGTGCCATAACGCCAAACGGAGTATATTTAAGTGTGTATAAAAAGGTGTCTTCTAAAACAACCTGACCTAAATAATCTTCTTTATTGACATCAAATATTGTGATAATGCTGTTTATACTGTCGTTCCCAGTGTCAAGCCCTGCAACTGCTAAATTTTTATTGTTGTCAGACAAAACTGCACTTATTATCTCCCATTCTCCCGAATACCATTTATAGATGTTGCTTCCATTATCATCATAAACATTTACAAGCGATTTGTAGCCCGTTTCATCAGTTACAATTACGCTGTATGCGTTTTTGTTTACATAAGAATAACAAATAGGGTTTTCAGCGTTTACAGAGTAATAAACACTGTCCTTTTTTAAAACAAATGCTTCTGCTCCGTCTAAATCAGATGCCATAATAAATTTATTGTTTATATTTAAATATGGCGTTAATAGGTTGGATTTTAGTTTCCACTTTGCTTTCCCGTTTTTTTTGTAAAGTGTTACGCCATCGCCTGTTGCAGATAATAGATTATCATCATATATACCATAGTCTACATTTGTTGTCCCCATAGCAGAAATGGTCAGGCTGTTTTGGGAAAGATGTGCACCCAGAACAAGCTTTATATTACAAAAAACATAAACAACAGCTACTATAAGTAACAAGACAAGCAAAAATTTAATAGACTTTCTTTTATTTATGCTTTTAAAAGCTGTTATTACTTTTTCCATAAAGGATATTCTCCTTTCTTTTAATACTCTACACTGTATAAATAAAGTCCCTGTGGTGGTGCGGTTATTCCTGCCAAACGCCTGTCTTTATTTTCTATTACATTTTTAACATCATCAGGCGTAAGTTTTCCTGTGCCAACATAAACTAGCGTACCCACAATAATTCTTACCATATTGTATAAAAATCCGTTTGATGATACTTCTATGGTTACAATATCATTTTCTTTGTTTATGATTAAATCATAAACTTCTCTTACGGTGGTTTTTACCTGACCGCCTGATGCCATAAACGAAATAAAGTCATGCTCACCTTTTATATGCTCCGCTGCCTGTTTCATTTTTTCTATATCAAGGTCATACTTAAAATTCCATGCATAATTTTTTAAAAAAGGGTTTTGAAATTTAGAATTATTAATTAAATATCTGTAGGTTTTTTTCTTTACGGAAAATCTTCCGTTAAATTCGGGTGAAACTTCAAAAGCATTGGAAATAACTATATCATCTGGTAAGGCTGTGTTTAAAGCCTCAGGAATTTTTTCTAAAGGAATGGTTGAATTTGTTTCAAACGAACAATAATATTCTTTTGCGTGAACCTTTGAATCAGTTCTTCCGCAACCATACACTACCAACTGTTCTTTTGTTAACTTTTCTATTGCAGTTTCTATACATTCCTGGATTGTTATAAAGCCTGTCTGCCTTTGCCAGCCAAAATAACAACTGCCATCATAAGAAAGCTTTAATAAAATGTTTCTCATATTTTATCCGCCCTTAGTTTATAAATATAATAACTGTCATCAAAAGAATCATCATAAAAACAGATATTATATCATTTTTTGCTGTTTTAAGTACTTTAAGCCTTGTTCTGCCCTCTCCGCCACGATAACACCTGCATTCCATTGCTGTTGCAAGTTCATCTGCTCTTTTAAATGCGTTTATAAAAAGAGGTATTAAAATTGGTATCATGGCTTTTGCCTTTTTAATCAAACTGCCTGAGTTAAAATCCGCTCCCCTTGAGTTTTGCGCCTTAATAATTTTGTCTGTTTCTTCCAAAAGGGTTGGTATAAATCTTAATGCTATTGTCATCATCATGGAAAGTTCATGCACAGGCAAGTGCAATTTCTTAAATGGCGACAAAAGCCTCTCTAACCCGTCAGTTAACATTATAGGCGATGTTGTTAAGGTAAGAAGCGATGTAGAAGTTATTAAAAGCACAAGCCTTACAATCATTTTAAGTGCTATATATAATCCTTCATAAGTCGCTGTTATAAAACCTATCTGGAAAAGCACGGTTCCGTCATTTAAAAACAAGTTTATTACGCCTGTAAATACGGCAATAAAGACTATCGGTTTTAATCCCTTTAACACAAAGGTAAAAGGTACTTTAGAAAGTATAATTAAAAGACCAATAAAAACAAATATAAGCGCATAGGAATATATGCTTTTGCACATAAACAAAAGCACTATTAACAAAATTGTATTTATTATTTTAAATCTTGGGTCAAGTTTATGTATAACCGACCCTGACGGGAAATACTGTCCCAAAGTTATATCGTTAAGCATTTAATTCCTCTTTTAAAATTTTATAAATAATTTGTCCTGCTTGTTTTGCATCAAAAACATCTAATGGGACATCATATCCCCTTTTTTTAAGTCCTGACATTATCTTTGTGATTTCAGGAACATCTAGCCCCATATTAATTAGCTTATCATGCTCTTTAAAGATGTCTTTTGGAGCTTTATCCATTGCAATTTTCCCTTTTTCCATAACAATAATTCTGTTTGCGTACCTTGCTATATCTTCCATACTGTGCGAAACCAAAATTACGGTTATATTTTCTTTTTGATGAAGATTTTTAATTTCGTCTAAAATTGTTTTTCTTCCCACAGGATCAAGCCCTGCTGCAGGTTCATCCAAAATTAAGACTTTTGGTTTCATAACCAATACACCTGCAATGGCAATTCTTCTTTTTTGTCCGCCTGAGAGTTCAAAAGGAGATTTTTCCAAAATATCTTTAGAAAGGCCAACCTTTGATATTGCTTCATTTATAAGCTCGTAGTGTTCTTCTTTTGGAACATTATAATTTTTAAGTCCGTATGCTATATCTTTAAACACAGTTTCTTCAAAAAGCTGATATTCGGGATACTGAAACACAAGCCCTACATCTTTTCTTAAGGCTTTTACATCATACCCTTTCCCGAATATATCTTGTCCATTATAAAAAACTGTACCAGAAGTTGGTTTTATGAGTGCGTTTAAATGCTGAATTAAAGTTGACTTTCCCGAACCTGTGTGGCCTATTATTCCAACAAATTCGCCATCTTCAAAAGTTAAGTTTATATTATCAAGCGCAATCTTTTCATAAGGGCCTTTTTTATTATAAATGTGAGTTAAGTTTTGTATTGTTATACTCATTTTTTCTCCGTTATAAAATCAAAATTATTTAAGAACTCATCACTGTTTAAAGGAATTCCGATGTTTATTCCCAAGCGTTCGAGTTCATACGCAACACTTGTTACCTCAGGTACACCTAAACTTAAAGACTCTAATTCTTCTACATATTTAAAGACTTCTTTGGGAGTACCGTCTTTTACGATTTCACCTTGGTTTAAAACAATTACTCTGTCTGAAATAGCTGCCTCTTCCATATAGTGGGTTATTAATATAACTGTCATACCAAGTTCTTTATTAAGTTTTTTTATGGTGGCAATTACATCTTTTCTGCCCTTAGGGTCAAGCATTGCCGTTGATTCATCTAAAATTATATACTCGGGGCGCATAGCAATAACCCCTGCTATTGCAATCCTTTGCTTTTGTCCTCCGGAGAGCATATGAGGTGCGTGTGATGCATAAGAGAGCATATCAACTGTTTTTAAAGCCTCATCTACTCTTTTTCTTATTTCCTTGCTTTCAACACCTAAATTCTCAGGACCAAATGCAACATCTTCTTCAACAATTGTTGCAACCAGCTGATTGTCAGGGTTTTGGAAAATCATTCCCACTTTTTTTCTTATTTCATAGTTTAAATCATCAATACTTGTGTCAAGATTATCTACATAAACCTTTCCGGCCTCAGGCAGAATTATACCGTTAAAGGTTTTTACCAAAGTGGATTTGCCCGAACCGTTATGCCCCAAAATGGCAACAAAGCTTCCTTTTGCAATTTCAACACTTAAATCTTCAAAAACGGGAAGCCTTATGTTTTGTTCTTCATCTGCTATATATGATGAACTTATGTTTTCTGCCTTAATCATTTTTGCCTCCAAAAATACACCTTAAAGTCGAACCACACGGCAAAACAGCATCTTGCTTTGATACAGGAATTCCCAATTCGTCTGCTTCAATTGATTTTATGTTAAACTCTTTACCTGCAGTAAGCTTTAATATATTAGTTAAAACAGAAGCCTGAAGACCTGTTGTATAAGAGTTTATGATAAAAAACAACGGATTGTCATCTAACACCTTAACACATTCTGATACTAAATTAAAAAGCTCGTTTTCAAGTTTCCATATTTCGCCGCCGGGACCTCTGCCATAAGACGGTGGGTCCATAATTATTGCGTGGTATTTATTGCCTCTTCTTTGTTCTCTTAAAACAAATTTTAAAACATCGTCAACTATAAATCTTACTCTCTTATCTGAAAGGTTTGATAAATTAACATTATCCTTTGCCCAGGATACCATACCTTTTGATGCATCAACATGGCAAACCGAAGCTCCTGCTGAAAGTGCAGCAACCGTTGCTCCGCCTGTGTATGCAAAAAGATTTAAAACCTTGATTTCTCTGTTTGCATTTTTAATTGTATCTTTAATAAAATCCCAGTTGGCTGCCTGTTCAGGAAAAAGACCTGTATGCTTAAAGCCTGTCGGTCTTACAACAAACTTTAGGTCCTTATAAGATATATTCCAGCTTTCGGGAAGTTTATCTTTAAATTCCCAGTTTCCGCCCCCTGATGAACTTCTTTTATATACGCCATGAGCCAAAGCTTTATTTTTAATTTCAGTTTTCCAGATAACCTGTGGGTCAGGCCTTAAAAGGACATAGTCCCCCCACCTTTCAAGCTTTTGACCGTTACCTGTTTCTATTATTTCATAATCCTGCCAACTGTTACTTAAAATCATTCGATATACCACCGTAAATATTTAATAATATATTTTATCATAAATGCCCTAAAAAGTAAATATCTTCAGGAGTTAAGATTATATCTTTTGTATCTAAAGTATCCTCAAGCTGTGAAACTGTTTTACAGCCTATAACAGGAAATGTATTAAAGTCTTTATTGCTTAAAAGATATAAAATACTTACTGCCCCTACGCTTATATTATAATTTTCGGCAATTTTCTTAACTTTTTGATATCTTGTTACATTTTCTTCGCACAAATATCTTTGCCTTGTTTTGTCATCAAGTCCGCTTTCTCCTACATTTTCAAGCTTAGAGAAAAAACCTTTTGCCTGTGGTGCAAAACAAGTAACATTTATATTTAAATCTTTATATAAGTTATACTCTGTATCGTTCATTTCAACTAAAGTTGCATCATCTTGATAAAAGGGACTTGTTTTTGTTAAAGAATATTTAATCTGGCTGAATGTTATGGGTGTAAGGCCATGTTTTAAAGCATATTCGTTTGCTTTTTTTATCCTTTTAGCTTTCCAGTTTGAAACCCCTATATTTTTTATCTTACCCTCTTTTTTAAACTTGTTTAGATATTCTATTATATATTCTTCGGGTAAATCTTCATCATCACGGTGAAGATAGTAAAGGTCAACAAAATCTAAACCCATTGCCTTTAAACTTTTATTCAAATCTTCTTCTACTTCTTTTTCTAAAAGTCTTTTTTTGCCTGTTACAAGGTCTGGATGTCCGCCTTTTGTTGCGATAAATACACTGTCTCTTGGTTTTGTTTTAATCCATTTCCCGTAAATGATTTCACTAACCCCGTCAGTATACATTCTGGCAGTGTCAAAATTATTGCCACCTAAAAAATAAAATGTATCTAAAAGCTTATAAACATCTTTTTCTGAAACCAAACTGCCATAATAATCTCCGCCAAGTATTATGCCTGAAAGATTGTTTTTGTAAATCATTTTACCACCTCATAGCTTAAGTTCCATTGAAATATGCGGAATTCCTTCTTCCATATACTCTTGTGATGTAACTTCAAACCCAAATTTTTCATAAAATCCTTTTGCCTGTACCTGAGAAGAAATGTATATTTTATTACAGCCAAATTTTCCCTTTATTGCCTCAATGCTTTTTAGCATAAGCTCTTTACCTAACCCTATTTTATGGGTAAGACTAAGCACTCTGCCCACCTTTACGGTCCGGTCATCTTTTTTAAATGCCCTTAAATAAGCAACAATTTTATTGTCTTTTTTTAAAATGCAATGAAGACTTTCCTGGTCTAAATCATCAAGGTCCTGATAAACTATATTCTGATTAACTATAAACACCTTTGTCCTTGCTTTTAGTATTTCATATAATTCTTTAGTTTCAAGTTCATTAAACCATTTTTTATAAAATTCCATTTTAATTTCTCCAATATTTATTTCTTTGATTAATTTTATCATAAAATACCCGATTATTCAATAATTAAAAAGGACTGCTAACGCAGTCCTTTTTATTTTATCTTTGTACTCTTCCTGAGCCGTCTCCGCCAGCTAAAGCTTCAACCTCTTTTCTGCTTACAAGGTTAAAGTCTCCCGGAATGGTATGCTTTAATGCTGATGCTGCAACGCCGAATTCCAACGCCGATTTAAAATCTTTACCATCTAAAAATCCACAGATTACTCCACCTGCAAAACTGTCTCCGCCTCCTACACGGTCAACAATCGGGTGAACTCTGTATTCTTTCGAGTGATAAAACTCTTTTGTATCTCTTTTATAAATACAAGCTGACCAACCGTTGTCCGATGCAGACTTTGAAACTCTAAGTGATGAAATTACATATTCAAAGTTAAACTTTGCTACCATCTGTTTGAAAATATCTTCATAGCCTGAAAGCTTTAAATCTCCGCTTGTAACATCTGTTTCACCGGGTTTAAATCCTAAAACCTTTTCTGCATCTTCTTCGTTGCCGATACAAACATCAACATACTGCATAAGGTTTGTCATAACCTTTTGTGCTTTTTCACTTGACCATAATTTTTTTCTGAAGTTTAAGTCAACCGATACTTTAACACCCTGTCTTTTGGCCGCTTTTAATGCTTCTTCTGTGAGTATTGCAGCTTTATCCGAAACTGCAGGAGTGATTCCTGTAAAATGGAACCAATCACAGTTTTCAAATATTTTATCAAAGTTAAAATCATTAATTTCTGCTGTAGAGATTGAAGAATGTGCTCTGTCATAAACTACATTTGATGCTCTCATTGCTGCACCGGTTTCCAAAAAGTAAATGCCAAGTCTTTCTCCGCCTCTTGCAATATTTTTGGTTTCCACCCCATGTTTTTTGAGTGCTGCTACTGCACAGTCGCCAATCGGGTTTTCAGGTACCTTTGTTACAAACTCTGCATCGTGGCCATAGTTTGCAAGAGATACTGCTACATTGGCTTCTACCCCGCCATAGCACACATCAAATTCATCTGCCTGAATAAATCTATCATTGCCGGGTGTTGATAATCTTAACATTATTTCACCCATTGTTACTACTTTTGCCATTTATTTTTCCCTCCTTATTTTTTCATTTCTTCTCTTGCTTTTTTAATATTTGCAATAAACTTTTTAGCAGTCTCAGTTATATCTTCATAATCACCAGTTAAGTCGGATCGTA
>JAZSNJ010000016.1:0-2502 GCA_045536355.1 Clostridia bacterium
TAGCTGCTACGCATCTATCGTGCTTGACCACCCAAATGCTATGCATTTCGGTACCGGTCTGCACACCATTTTTCTAAAAAACTTGCCACCGGCAACTTTTTCTAAACGAAAAATGCCCACTTTGTGTTCAAGTCCCACTTATTTTATACAATAAAAAAAGATGCCATAAAAGGCATCTTCTTTTATTGGTGCAGAAGGCGGGACTTGAACCCGCACGGTCTAATGACCACTACCCCCTCAAAGTAGCGTGTCTACCAGTTCCACCACTTCTGCGTTTCAACAAATTAGATTTTAACATTTATTTTAAACTTTGTCAATACCTTTTTATAATATTTTTAAGCCATGTTCTGTTTGTTTAGTTTAAAACTGTCCATTGTCAATTGTCAATTTAAAAAGATGCCTATAAGGCATCTTTTTAAAGTTTTAATACTTTTTCCATATCTTTTTTTAATCTTAAAATTATCTTTTTTTCAAGCCTTGATATATAAGACTGGCTTATGCCCATTTTTGATGCTACTTCCTTTTGCGTCATTTCTTCATAACCTGATAAGCCAAACCTTAAAAGCATTATTTCCTTTTCTCGTGGGTTTAGTTTTCTTATCGATTTATATAAAAGCTCTTTATCTACTTCGTCATCAATAATTTTTTGTATCTGGTCGCTTTCCGAACTTAATATATCAGAAAGCACAAGCTCATTTCCGTCATAATCGGTGTTAAGTGGCTCATCTATTGAGATTTCCTGCCTTTTAGAGGCAGTTTTTCGTAAATACATTAATATTTCATTTTCAATGCATCTTGAGGCATAGGTGGCAAGTTTTATGTTCTTATCGGCCTTAAATGTGTTTATGGCTTTAATTAGTCCTATTGTGCCTATTGAAATTAAATCTTCTAAATTAATTCCTGTATTTTCAAACTTTTTTGCAATATAAACCACAAGTCTTAAATTATGCTCAATTAAAGTATTTCTTGCATCTTCGCTCTGTATATTATCTATTAGTTGTTTTTCTTTGTATGAGCTAAGAGGAGGGGGAAGAACATCAGAGCCCCCTATGTAGAATTGCTTTTTGTTAATAAAAATTGCCCTAAAAAGTTTTACAAGGTCATGATAAAACATAATTTTCCTCCAATAATAAAAAGTCTGAATGAAGCAAAAGCTGATAATCTTCATTTTCTATAGCAGAAGAAATCACAACTACTGCTTTTGTTTCTTTTCCGTTTACAATTAATTTTTCCGGGATAAAGCCCTCCAAAAAATCATCGCCATTTACTGTTGAACAAGGGATTAAAAAGTTTAAAACAGGCATATTTTTAATAATTTCAGGAGATAAAAAACAAACAGGCAGATTTTCTGAGGGCTCTTTTAAGAAATTTCCCGTATCTATAAAAGTGGTAACCTTATAGCGTTTATTATTTATATAAAGTTCTGCTTTCCCGTAAAGCGCAGAAAACTTAACCTTTTTTATAATTCTTTTTATAACATTCACCAAAACAAATGCTAAAATAAACATACATAAAATTATATTAAAAAAGGGAATGTTAAAATAAACTTCGTTTTGGAATATTACTGCACCCGAATTTGGCATTGAGAGTATTATTCCTGACAGCAAATATGAACATAAGTAAAAACAAACTGTTTGCTTTATGTATTCTTTAAGTTCTAACTTAAATGACAAAAGGATCATTATAAAAGGAATAAAAAGCTTAAAAAATTTTAAATAATACAAAGTCTGGATATTAAGCGCCAAAACAGTAGAATAAAAAGCACCAAATAAAGCGCCAAAAACCAATCGCTTTATTTTTATTATTCTTTTAAGTAATAATCCGCTGATTAAAAGCAAAAAAAGGTCAATAATAAAATTATTAAAAAAATAAACATCTAAATACAAAGTCAACTTTAACACCATAATTATTCTAACATATAAGGTGTACGAAAAATGTCGCACCTTGCGGAATATAAAAAACTTGCACATTTTAAGTGCAAGAAGTATAATTTTAAAGGCAGAAACGAAAACCAATTGTTTCTGCCTTTTTATTCGTAAAGTTCGACTGTTTCCAACAAACATTAAAATATTAGCAATAGCCTAAATTGATAAAAGTATTATAGCATAATATTTTTAAAAACGCAATACATTTGCAATGCATACAACGGAAATATATTTATATATAATTGTATTGCAGAGGTGATTATATGAAAAAGTTTAAAATACCATCTATTCCACCAACAACAAACAAATGTATAAGATTTCCCAATGATATAATTCATAAAGTTGAAAAGGCAATTGAAGGTAAAAATTGCACATTTACTGCTTTTGTAGTTGAAGCAGTAAGAGTTGCATTAGAAAATATTGAAGATGAAAAATGAATATTAAATACGAAAAACAAATAGGACAAAATATAAAAAAATTGCGTAAAGCTAAAGGGCTTACGCAGGAACAGTTATCTGCAAAGATGCAGGTTTTAGGCTGTGATATTACAAGAAGTGCACTTAAGTCGGATCGTAGC
>JAZSNJ010000068.1:0-14344 GCA_045536355.1 Clostridia bacterium
TATTCAGTTAATGAATTAGTTAACACAGTTCTTCCTACAGTAATAGCAGATTTAACAGCTAAAAAAGATGCGGGAACAAATGTTGATACCGAAAGATTAGCTTTATATAATACTGTTGATGCAGCAAATGCAAGAAACACAGGTTATGACATTATTTCAGAATTGTCAACTGATCTTCAGGCACAGTATAAGGCTCTTAAAGTGGTTTTACCTTATGCAGAAACCATCTCTTTTACAAAAGACGGCAGACTTATAAAGAAAAATTATACAGATACCGTTTATGGTGTTAATATACACAGATATGCAAATAACGGTAACCTTGGTGGTACTGCAGATGTTTGGTATCCATCTCTTGCATCACTTACAAACAGCTTAAATTCACAGGCACAGCAAGTAACTATGGGAACAAAAACAGTTAATGTAGTAGCCAAAGCCTCAGACGGTGTAAATATCTTATATAACACCGAAGGCGTTTTCCCAACTGAAGCTGAAGCTACAGGTTCCCATTACGATTCAAGACTTAACTGGACAACAGCAACAGACTTCCCACTTTCAGGAAGATATATAAAAGCTGTTACAATCCTTGGTGTTAACCATTACGCAACAGACCAGTCAATCACACCTGTTTTAACTGCTATAGACGGTTCAAAAACTACAGGAAGTGCAATTACTACTGCAGTTCATACTGCTACAACAGGTAACTTCTTTGTACAGGGAACAGGTTATAACATAGCTAATGAAGCTGACACAAGAGCATTTAACATCAGCTACTATACACAGTTTAATACATCAGGCAAAGCCTTAACTAATATTAATTTCGCAGGTCCTCTTGCTGTATTTGCAATCTACGAAGTTGAATATGGTTTTGATGAATTAACAACTGTTATGAAAACTGTTATCAACACTGAATATGCATCAGGAACAACATCAGATGCAGCAAAGAAATCAATAAAAGATACAATAGAATCTGCTGAGGCAAGAGGCTATGATGCAAAAGCAGCTCTCGGCACAGATGTATATAATAAGTATAAAGCACTTACAACAATCAGCACAGGCAACTACAACTATGCAACAGCAGTAAGCTTTACCAAAGACGGTAGACTTTTAGGTAAAACAGGCGTTGCTACAACTAAAGCTGCAGTTCATAATAACTACACATTAGGTTCACTTGATTCTATGTGGACTGCTATAAATGGCGAAAAACTTTCAACAGAAATTGGCTCTGATGAAGTTAATGGTATTGTAAGAACAGACAGCTCAAATAATATTTTCTTTAATGTTGACGGACTTTTACCGACACTTGGGGATGCATCAGCAACACATCTTGATTCTGTAAAGATTTCAGCAGGAGGAAGCAAAACATTTAATCTTTCAGGCAAATACTTAAAGGGTATTGCATTTGTTGGTAACACACACTACCAGTCATCTCCAAATCCAACAAGCAATATACAGTCTGCTAAGGTTACAATAGGTACATTGCCTACAGTAAATGTAAATACATACACACAAAACTATAACAATGCTGCATTCTTATCAGGTTTTGGTTCTGACGGAACAAATCCAACAACCACTCCATATTACTTAAACTATGGTGTGGCATATAATAGTGCAACCCCAATTCCTGTAAGCCAAGTTACTATCCAAGCACAAAATGCGGATGACAATAACTCAATACTCCAGTTGTTCGCAGTTTACGAAATTGAATATACATTCTCAGAACTTACAACTGTTATGACTAATGTTATTAACGCTCAAGATGCAGCTACAATAACAGATGAAACAAAATCAGCAATCAAGGCAACACTTGAATCAGCTGAAGAGAGAGGCTATGATGCTTTAAATATGCTTGGAACTGAAGTTTACGAAAAATACTTGTCGTTTTATCCAAAAGAAATGGAAATCACATCAGTTACAGCCAAAGACTTAACGGCAGGAGATGTTTTGGATAAAAACGCTGTTACAATAACAGGAACTTTGCCTGAAAACGCGACCTTTACATTTAAAGAAGACGGAGTTGTTGTTACCACTCTTAGCGCTGGTACACACCAAGTTGAACTTACAATTTCAGCCGAAGGATACATTTCATTTATTCAGACAATTTCGTTTACTGTTGCAGAAGCAGTGGAGGATGTAGAAAGCAACATCTTATTATTACCATACGGTGAAGCTTTCGGCACCTTTATGACTATGGATACAGCAACTCACGGCAACAACTATCCGATGCATAGCACCGAGACCAAAAATCAAATAAAGGCAATCGGAAGATTTATAAATAACGGTGTAATTTATAACGGTGCAAACCTTTTCTCAAACCTTGACTATGCTTATGGTGTATCATTTGCAGGTCAACAAACCAAAACACTTGAACTTATCGAGACAGATGTAAAATACTACAAAGCAGTGGGTACAATCTGGAAAAAAGGTAACATTAATGATGCTCAAAATCATAAAGGTGAAGTAAAGGTTACATATTCAGACGCAACTGTGGTTTCAACACTACATCACGGTTATACAACCAACTCTAATGCTGCTATCGGCAGAGGCGTTGACATTTTGGGAAGAGATCCGTCTGACAACACAAAAACAATAATTGACACTGTTTTAGATGGTGAAACCGACTATATTACAACAAGCGATGCGTGGGGTCATGACGGCAAATATTACCCTTTAACAAAAGTTGAGTTTGCATCACACAACTCTATTCTTCACTCTGCAATCGGTATTGAATATTCAATAAAAGAGCTTGAAGAAACTGTTCTTCCTGCGATAATTAATGATTTGACAGATAAAAAGAATAACGGAGAAAGTGTAAAAACAGAAACACTTGCACTTCAGAGAACTGTTGATTCTGCAAATGCGAGAGTAGAAGATTACGATATATTATCAAAGCTTTCTCAACAGCTTCAGGAAAAATATAATGCACTTAGTGTTGAAAGCATATATGCATCATTGGTTACAATTCCAAAAGACGGAAGAATTTTGGTTAAAGACGGAACAGTTACAGAACCAATTTATGCAGGAAACAAAACTGCTATAGGTATTGCATCTCTTAACACTCTTTTAAACAATGTTACAACAACTGCAGTTTCCAAAAAATTAGGAACAAAAACATTTACAGCAATTCAAAAGACTGACAGTGGAAACACAATTTTGTTTGATACAAATGGTCTTTTCCCTGCACTCTCTGATGCTCAAAACGGAACACATTTTGACTCGGCAATGATATTTAACACTTCAAAAACTTTTGACCTTTCGGGCAAATTCTTAAAGGGTGTAGCGGTTGTCGGAGTAAATCATTATGCCGATAACGATACTCAAGGGTATTATGGTACCTTTATTTCAAAAGACGGAACAAAATTCCCTGCAGATGATGCTGAAAAACAGTGGATAAAAACATATAACTACAAAAACGAAGGAAATCCGATTATCACTTCTAAATTAACAACAGCTGAAGGTATCCCATCACAAACACTTTATAACATTCATTTAACAACACAGTATACAGATGCTCAAAATCCAAATCCTGTAAATCAGTATGAAATGGATGTTACAGGTTCTGCAATCCAGATTTTTGGCATTTATGAAATTGAATATGGCTTTGAAGAACTTACAGAAGTTATGAAAAAAGTAATAGGCGAAGCAGACGCAGACACTATAAGCAGAAATTTGAGAAAATCAATAAGATTGACAATCGAA
Organism: Clostridia bacterium; assembly: GCA_045536355.1. Lineage (GTDB taxonomy): Bacteria > Bacillota > Clostridia > RGIG6154 > RGIG6154 > CAKSDT01. Next base: position 3,697 of record JAZSNJ010000068.1, read on the forward strand.
TCTGCGCAAAGCCGAGGCTATGACGCTTTAAATATGCTTGGCGAAGAAACTTATGTTAAATATTTAGAGATTTGTCCTGACCTTAAGGGATTGGCATACGCAACAACCGTAAACTTTACAAAAGATGCAAGAGTATTGTTAAAAGACGGAGTAGCCACAACACCTGCAGGAACAAATTACTCAAGATTTGGCATAGCATCACTTAACTCACTTATAAATTCAGTTAACGCTATTCAAAAAGAACAGTTTATAGGAGAAGATGCTGTAAGAATTATTGAAAGAGACGAAAACGGAGCAAAAACATGGTATAATACTAATGGTCTTTTCCCAACACTTTCGGAGGCAACAGGAGAAAACTTCGATTCTACCGTAATCTGGGCAGGGAAAAGAACCTTTGAACTTTCGGGCAAGTTCTTAAAAGGTGTATCTGTATTAGGTGTTAACCATTACAATGTTATAAACACCCAGCATTTTGCATCCAAGCTTTCATCAGCATCGGGTGCTACAACAGGATTTAAGAAAATAACATCACATCACTCAACACATACCACCAACGCATTTGTTTCAGGTGTTACAACTACAGAAAGTGGTGTTCCTACAACAACTGCATACAATGTTGGTTTAACAACTCATTATGTTGATATAGCAAATCCAATTCCTGTAAGCTTTATGGAGCTTGATATGACAGGTACAGCAATGGATGAAATTACTACAAATTCAGCACTTGATATTTTTGCAATTTATGAAATCGAATATTCTGTAAATGAACTTAAAGACACAGTAATTCCTAACATTTTAAATAATACAGAAAATATGACAGATGCAGAAATTGCTGTGGTAGCAGACGCTTTGGAAAAAACAGTAGAATCTGCTAAAGACAGAGGTTTTGAACTTTCAATGTTAGAGAGCGATGTTCTGGCAAAATATTTAGAGATTTGCCCCGAAATTCCTGAAAGCGAAGCTTTAACAATAGTCTCTTCAAATCCTTCAGACAGCACCAAAAATGTTTCCAAAGAAACAAAGGCAATTTGGGTTGAATTTTCAAATAAACTTGATGAGGATTCTGTTTCTGATAAAATTACAATTACAGCAAACAATGTAAAACTGGGTGCTGATATAATTGTTGCAAGAAACAAGATAATTGCTGTGCTTGATGCACCACTTGGTTCTAATAAAACGGTTGTTGTATCAGCAAATACAGGCATTAAAGACATTTATGGAAATGAAACAGCTGCAATGCAGTCAATCACATTTGAAACACAGTATGAAGAAATGCCAATGGCAACACTCTTCGAGGATGATTTTGAAACTTCGGCAGACCTTAATAACTGGGTATCTTCAAATGCAAACACACCACTTGAAATTGTTAATGACCCATTCTCTGATTCAAACAGAGTTTTAAAATTCAAAGCAAATGTAAAAGACGGTGGTACAGCTTCGTTTACAAGACCGTTTACTGATGTAGAAGATTTCGTGGGTTCAATAGCAGTAACATTTAGATATGCCTGGGGTGATGATGGCTCTAATACCGACTGGGGATATATGCCAAGATTTATGACACTCAAAGACACCAACAACTACTATAATGGTTATATGGGCGCCGGCGGACATGGTGTAGTAAGATTTTATGGCACAACAAAAGAAATGGGTACAGCAGGAGCTACTGTTGACACAAGTTTGCGTCCATTCCTAAAGTGGCAAAAAATGACATATATTATTAATTTAAGTGCAAATACAATTTCGTTTAGCATTGACGGTGGCGCTTATGAAACAAGATATTTTGCATCTGCACCGACATACAACAATATTTATAAAGAACTTATGATTGATCTGGGTCAATCAAGCAGCGAAACTGAGAGTGCGGAGTTCTATTTAGATGATGTTAAGGTAGAAAGAATACCTGATATAACTGTGCTTTCTAATTACGGAGAAACACTTAACCCGGCAGAAGACATAGTTTTCACACTTAATATGCCGATGTCAAGCGCTAAAGCAACAATTAAAAATGAAAACGGTGAAACTATAGCACAATCGGGCGTACTGTCAAGTGATGGAAAAACCTTTACAATCCCTGCAAAAGGTGTTTTGGATTATAACGAAACTTATACAATAGATTATAACTTTGTATCTGCTTACGGAACTTCCAAAAGCTCACAGGTGGTTGTTTCCACACCAAAAGCAAAAAGCGTAAACTTTGTAGATGCAATAACAGTTACACCAAATGCATCTAAAACAGAGTTTACAGCTTCCTTTACAATCACGAACCCTGAAAGCTTAGCTAAAAATGTATGGGTAGTTCTTGCGGCATACAACAGCAACAATAAGATGCTTAAGATAATAAGTGCAGAATATTTGGCACCTGTTGGAACATATACTCCTGAAACACCACTTGTTCTTTCAGAAGTACCATCTGGCACAACTGTGGTTCGCGCATTTATGTGGGATTCACCTGAAACTTTAAACGCATTCCAGATGCCTATAGAATTTAACATTCAATAATTAAAAGCAGACACTTTTGTGTCTGCTTTTTTATTTTAAGATTTTGTTAAAAAATTCTGTTGTAGAAAGTCTTCCGTCTCTGTTAAAACGCCTTAAATCGTGAAGTGATTGAGGATTATTTGTTATAACATTTAGTCCCTCTTCACAACCGTAAGTTACCTGATAACCTAGGTTTTTAATAATCTCTTTAACATCATTATTCACAGCCCCGAAAGGGTATGTGTATGCAATTGGAACTACACCTGCTTTTTGTTTTAAGGTTTCGGTGAGCTCTTCGGTGTCTATTATTAAAAGCTCTTTGTGTTCTTCCTTGCTTTCACCTTTTTTTCTTAATATTCCCTTTCGTTTTGAAAAGTCATGCATATTGTATGAGTGGTTTGCAATCTCTACAAGTCCTGATGATGATACTTCTCTTAAAACATCAAAAGGCATATGTGAATAATTGTTGTTTAAAACTGCATCTTTTTCCGAAAACTCAGACGAATATTTACCTACAACCGAAAAAATTGCTTTAAAATTATACTTTTTCAAAAGTGGATATGCGTAGGAATAGTTGTTGTAATATCCGTCATCAAAAGTTATTATCACGGGCTTTTCGGGAAGAGAAACACCTTTTAAAGAAAAATTTATTAAATCTTTTGAATTTATCGGGGTAAATCCATTGTTTTTTAAATAGGCAAAATCTTCTTCGAGCTTTTTTGGCGTTATAACATATTTGGCAAGTCTGTTATTATCGTTTAATACGCTGTGATACATAATTATAGGAATTTTAGGTGAAGTCAAAGTATTTACAGCAGAAATCTTTAAGTTGCTTTTTGCAGTAAATGAACCAAAAATGAGCATTACAAGAAATACACCCACAAAGGATTTTATAAAAATGTCAAAATTCTGATTTTTCAAGAATGGCTTTATGCGTTTCATTATAACTAACCTCACTTCTGTTTTGATATAAAAATTTAACTATCTGGTAAACATCTACCCATATTTCGTGGTCAGAATCTTTTTGGGATTCATCGAATATAAGCTGAAGTCCTAAATGCAGATGTGGAGTTTCTATATTGTTTACATTTTCTTTTTGTGAATATCCCGTCATTCCCATATAGCCTATAACCTGACCTGCATAAACCTCATCACCCTCTTTAAGATAAGGTCGGAAAGGAGAGTCTTTTTTAAGATGCGCATAATAGTAATAACGCTTTTTATCAAAACTTCTTATTCCTATTCTCCACCCTCCGTAGTTGTTCCAGCCAAGAGCCTCAACGGTACCGCTCTCGATTGCAACAATGGGGGTGCCTACTAAACCCAAAAGGTCATTGCCCTTGTGAGGACGGTTAAACCCAAAACTCCTAGATGCTCCAAAATCGTTGTAGTGGCTGTAGCTGTATCCTTTAGCTATGGGGGAATATGCCAAAAGTCCGTAATCTTTGCCCTTTTTACCTATAAATTTACCCAGCACAGCATTGTAGACTTCTTTGTAAAAAGAAAAATATTTAAGGTCTTTAGATATATCTTCTCCTTTTTGTAGTTTTTCTGCAGCCTCATCTATATAAGAGATACTTTGTTTATTTATATTACCGTAGCTTTTGGAAGCAGAATATGCCAAAAGGTCTATCCAGCTTATTTCACCTTTTGTTTGTATGTCATATTCAGAGGCTTTTTTCATCATATCGTGTGTTATGTTAAATTCTGCCCACTTTATAAAAGATTTTTCGGCATTTTCGGTGCGTTTTGTTTCAGTTATTTTAATATCGTAGCGGTAAGGAACATCGTTTTGCCTGAAATTTAAAAACATAAATATAAGAGAAGAAAAAACAACTATAAATATCGAAAGATAAGTTATTATTTCTGTCTTTTTCATAAATCTCTTTCCTTTAAAGCTTCCTTATAATAATTGTATATTTCCTGCCACACCAAAAAATCAACTATTCCGTTTTGCTCTAAATTATAAAAAGTCTGAAAAGATACAACAGCGTCATAAGTAGTATTCCCAAATGAGTGTGTTGGTATAACCCTTATAACTTCGGGATTGTAAAAAGAAATTTCACGAAGCATAACCTGTAAGTTTTTAATGGGTGTAGAAATTGTTCTGCCCTCTCTTTTTAATGCCTCGTCAGACATACCTTGCATCAAAGGGTAACCCGGGTATTGAGTAGGGGCAGGGTTGACAGAATTTTCAAATATATCAGATTCTGTGTTAATGGCTTTAATTGTAGGCGTGTCTAATAAATATTTACTGTTTATATTGTAAAGACTTTTGATTTTTAAAATACCGTCTCTTGTTTTAGGTCCAATTAAGCCTGTTACGGTAACAGGCATAATATCCCTTCGCCTTTTTGAAATAAGGTTTATTTTTTTCTGAATACTTGTAACATTAATTTCCCTTAAAGATAAAAAGTCTTCAAATGTGTAGCCTTGCAAATCCAAATATTTTGCGGTGGTTATGTAGGCAGAATAAACTGTGTCATAAGTCTTTCGGTCAACTACTCCCGTAATTGGCAAAGAATAATAACGCTGTAGCGCCGAAACTGCGTTTTTGGTGTTAATTGAATATGTGCCTGTTACATCTGTGGGAGGAATGTTAATATAAAGCTGTGATATAACTGAGAGCATATATTGGATAAATAAAACTTCTTCGCCTGTGCTTCCAATATCCAAAGGCTCTTTGGGGGAGACAGCCGAAATATAACTTGTTGTGCTTAAATCAATTCCAAGTGAGTCAAGCTCAGACAGTTTTAAAAGCCCTGTGTAAAGATAAACAAGTTTATACCAGGTCTGTCTGCCTACTATGCCATCAGGGGTAAGCCCAAAAATTCTCTGAAAGGTTTTAACTGCATTTTCGGTGTTTTCGTCAAATGTATAGTTAACAGGATAAATTTTAGGGATTAAAGGATAGTTGTTTGATATTGCGTTTAATTCAAATTGAATGGTATAAACATCTTCGCCTGTATCCCCAAGCCTGAGTGGCGTTCCGGGGTAAGACTCGCCAACATCTTCTATTTCTACATTATCAATAATATCAATATCATCTCCATAATAATAAGTAAGTATTTCATAAGGAACGAGCCCCTGCTGAGCCAGTTCTTCCGAGCCCCATTGTGAAAGCCCCTCGCATGTAACAGTTGTGCCATTGCAAAATGCAGCAGCAAGTGGCTCGATGGTTCCTCTGCGTCTTATATAGCTGTTAAATATGTCATCTACAATTTCCGATATGTTTTCAAAAATGTTTCGCCCCTGCTCATAAGACTGGTCAATAGAAGTAGAACTTGTTATATCAAAGTCATAGCCCTGTGAACGGTAAAATTCCAAGTATACTCTGTTTAAGGCAAATGAAATCTGTGCGTATATGTTTGCCCTTATGGCAGATTCGGACCAGGTTGGGTAAATCTCGCCTGATGCTACATTTTTAATATAATCAGGGAAAGGCACTGTAACATTTGGTGCGCTTTCTTCGGGTCTGCCTAAATGAACAGTAATAAATTCAGGTATAACGGGTAAGAAATCTTGAGAAAGTTTATACATAAAAACCTCCATCTTTATAAATTTTGCGGTAAGGTTGTAAAGTCATTGCTTTTTGAGTCAAATTCAGGACTGTCTGGTCGTGGAACAAGTTCGGTTTCTAATCGGGATACAACATTGGGGAAAATCTGAACACCTTTTATAGTTGTTGGCAAAAACCCTGCTTTTTCTATTCTTACCTCAAGCTCGGTAAAGGGAAACGGTGTTCCGGGTGATGTGCTCTCGGAGGTGGGGGGAGTTTCAAACTCCAATCTTTCGGTCTGCCCGACTTCGTTTGTTATAACCGTATAAAGAAGCTCTCCGTCTTTTCGTATGTAAACATTTGCGCTTTCAATTGGGAAAAGCTGTCTTGCCCCGTAAATAAAAATATCCAAATATCCTGTTTCCATAACAAAAACCTCCGTATTTACAATTGTTTAATTATATTCATTAATATAGATAATTATTATAGACAAATCGAAAATTTTGTAGTATAATGTTATGGTAGATTAATAATGGCAAAGTATGCTCCTTCCTTTTTATTGATACCATTATTGTAATAAAAGGGGCTTAAAATGTCAGAAATGTTAACCATTTTACGGGCAATTGACAACTATTTTACAATTGTGTTACAAAGTGGCTTTATGTGTTGACATTAAAGTTTCTTCAATTATATAATGGTCTCGTAGAAAGATAGAGGGGGTTTCCCTGTACATATCTTATGCATATTATTAATTTAATAATAAAATATTTTATTAAGGAGGAAGATTTTCATGAAAAATCTTACAAGAGTGCTTGTTTTAGCATTGGTTTTCTCAATGATCATCAGCACAGTAGCTTTCGGTGCTACATTTACTGATGTTGCAGAAGGAACACCAGTTGCTGAAGCAACAGATGTACTTGCTGGTTTAGGTATCCTTAAAGGTTACGAAGACGGAACCTTTGGTCCTGACAAAGTAATTACAAGAGCTGAAGTTGTAGCAGTTGCTAACAGACTTCAGGGATTATCAGACGCTGCTAAAGGCGCTGCTGGCACAACAATCTACACAGACGTTGCTGCTGACGCTTGGTATGCAGGTGATGTAAACCTCGCTACACAGATGGGTATCATCTCTGGCGATGGTAACGGCCTCTTCAGACCTGAAGATTCAGTTAAATACGAAGAAGCTGTTAAAATCATGGTTGCTGCTTTAGGTTACCAGAACAACTATGTTTTGGCTAAAGGCGGTTGGCCAACAGGTTACCTCGTAATCGCTTCAGAAGCAGGCGTTACAAAAGGTATCACAGCTGGTGCTGGTCAGGATGCTTACAGAGGAATCGTAGCAAGACTTGCTTACAATTCAATTGACGCTCCTATGATGGTATCAGACGGTTACAATTCAGACGGTACATATCAGTACAAAGCTAAAGAAGACAAACAGTTAGGTTATGACAAACTTGGCGTTTACAAATTTGACGCTGTAGTTGCTGACACATCACTTACAGATGGTTCTTTAGATACTGATGAAGTTAAAGTTGACGTTAAAGGTGCTTACAAAATCATCGATGGCAACTTCTGGACAAATTCAGGTACAGGTTATGTAGCTAAAACTGGTGTTAAACTCTTAACAGGTGCAACAGATGTTGCTGATTACCTTGGTTACACAGTAACACTCTTCGCTAAAGAAAACGACATGGGCGCTATGGAATTAGTTGCTATGACAGTTCCTGCTAAAAAGAACTCAACAGTTGCTTTAGAAGATGCTACATTAATCACATCAACTCTTACTGGCATCAACTACAAAGATGAAGATGCTGACATCGACGAAGATTACGATCTTGATGGAAGCTATGCTCTTTATGTAAACGGTGTTAACGATGCAACTCCTTCAGTTGCAGAAATCGCTCTTGGCGGTAAAGTTGAAATTTTAGACAACGACGACGATGGCGATTATGACTATGTATTTGTTACAAGATATGTAACAGATATCGTTACAGACGTTTATGCTGGCAATACAAAAATTGCTTTAGAAAACAGAGGCGTTATCGATCTTACAAACGCTATTAAAGGTAAAGCTGGTTATGCTTACACAATCACACTTGATGGTGAAGCAATCGACGTTGCTGACCTTAAAGAAGACGATGTAGTATCATTTGCTGACGCTGGTAAAGTAGTTGATATTATCGTATCAAGAGAAATCGTTACAGCTGCTATCGAAGAAATCGGCGGTGGCAAATATGTAATCGAAGGTACAGAATATGAAGTAGCTTCAGGTCTTTCAATCGGCACAGTTTCAGCTGGTGACGAAGGCGACTTCTATCTTAACGTATTCGGCGAAATCGCTAAATTTGAAAAATCAAAAACAACTGCAAGCAACTACGGTTTCGTAATTGGTATGGGTTCATATACTTCAGTTGGCGAAACAGCTTATGAAGTTAAAGTTCTTGCAAAAGACGGTTCAGTTACAACTTATGAATTAGCTACAAAAGTTACAACAAACGTTAAAGCTGACGGTTCATTTGATGTTAACACAGCTAAACTTCCAGCTGCAGATGTTCACACTTGGGCTATCGACAGATTTGGTGATACAACACCTGCTGACGGTGAACCAGACTTCACAATCTACACTTCAGTAGATACAACAAAACTTGCTAACTATGCTGCAAGAATGATTACTTACAAAGTAAATTCTGACGGCAAACTTTCAACAGTTATCTTTGCTGACGCTTCAGCTGCAAATTCAGAACTTAAGTATGAAACAGCTACAACAAGCGCTAAATATTCAGCAAACACAAATTCAATCAACAACAAATTCTTAACAGATGACACAGTTATCTTCAATCTTCCTATGGCTGCAAACGTTACATCAGATGACTTTGGCATTGCTACAAGCCTTGATGCTGATGAAACATATAAGATGATTGCATTAGATGTTGATCCTGAAACAAATGAAATCGGCGCTATGATTATCGCTGGTGACGGTGCTACACTTGGTGCTGCTGACAATGTTGCAGTATTCTTGAAATCAATGGCTGCTGCTGATGATACAATCAAAGTAACATTTATGCAGGGCGGCGAAGAAAAAACTCTTATCGCTGATGTTGATACAATCGGTACTGCTGCTGCATTCAACTTTGCTAAAGGTACACTCTTCAGCTACAAAGCTGACGCAGAAGGCGTTATCGAAAAAGCTGATATTGTATTAAATGTTACATCTGCTGGTTTAACAACCGCTATGGGTAACGCGTTTGTTGCTGATATTTCAGCTAACACAGGTGTTGCTTATGACTATGGTTTTGTAACAGATAAGAGATCAGGCAATATCGTTGCTCTTGAAAAATCAAGTGCATTCTCAACATCTGCAGGATTCTCAGGTGCTGCTCCACAGAGACTTGCTATTCCTGAAGATGCTGTAGTAACAGTTATTGATTTAACAAAATCATTAACAAGTGCTACAAGAGTTGAAGCTGGTCACTATGCTGATATCCAGGCTACAAGAGTTGCAAATGTTCCTCTTGCTGTTAATGACGCAAATGGTAAAACTCCATCAGAAGAAGGTTGGATTCCAACATATGTTGACGACTTCAAACTTGCTGATAAAGACCTTGACTTCTCAGCATTCGTTAAATACTACAAAGACGATATCGTTGACGTAGTAATTATTAAAGGCGCTGCTGGTATCTTCTCATTGCCAATGGCTTATGCAGCTCCAACATTATACTAATACTATAATGTATCAATCTTAAAGTTTGATCTTTAAGTTTAAGAACGGACGCAATCGCGTCCGTTCTTTTTTGTCTAATAAAATAATTTGACAATTAAGGGGGAATAGTATATACTAATTATAGGATATATTTATAGGAGGTTTTTATATGAATATTGATACTAATACAATCACAACTATGACAGAGGCAAATCAGAATTTTTCAAAAGTTGCAAGAGTTGCTGAAAGCAACGGTCAGGCTGTGATATTTAAAAATAACAAACCAAAATTCTTAGTTATTGATGTTGACTCAAATGATTATTTTGAAATAACGGATGATGAAAAAATAGATGTAGCAGCTAAAAGAATTATGAAAAAATTTAAACCTGCCTTTAAGGAGTTGGCTAAATGATTAAATTTGATAAAGAAAAAGTACTTTTGTTACATCAACTTATAGCTGAGGAAACAGGTGGAAGTGTTGGGTTAAGAGATGCAGGACTCTTGGAGAGTGCTTTAGAAAATGCCTATACAACATTTGAGGGTAAAGAACTTTATAAGACTAAAGAAGAAAAAGCAGCAAGACTTGGATATTCTTTAATATCAAACCATGCATTTTTAGACGGCAACAAAAGAATAGGTGTTTATGTAATGCTTACATTTTTAGAAGCAGGAGGCATAAAAATAGACTGCACCAACAAAGATGTTGTAAATTTAGGTCTTTCTGTAGCATCAGGAGATATGAAATACGAAGAAATCCTTGAATGGATAAATAAACACAAACTTTAATCTTATTAACAAAAACTGAAAAATTATAATTAAAGCAAAAAAAAGATGCCATAAAAGGCATCTTCTTTTATTGGTGCGTAAAGCGCGGGACATATATGCTACGCATCTATCGTGCTTGACCACCCAAATGCTATGCATTTTGGTACCGGTCTGCGCACCATTTTTCTAAAAAACTTGCCACCGGC
>JAZSNJ010000149.1:0-2706 GCA_045536355.1 Clostridia bacterium
TTTACAATCTTTGCTGCCACATCTTACTCCTGTGGAACTCCGTTAATATAGATAACATTTTTGTCTACAGGAACAATAACTTCCTTATAGTCTTTTGTTGCTGTTACTGTTTTAGTTGCATCATCCCAGTAAATCTCTGCACCAAGTGCTTCAAAAATCACTCTTAACGGAACTAAAGTTCTTGAGTTATATATAACGGGGTTTGTGTCAAATTCCAAAGTTACATCATCTAGAACAACAGTTACATCAGGTCGAAGTGCCAAAGCGGTTTGTTTAAGAGTATTTAAAATTTCTTCCGAATTATACTCTAAATTTTTGTCGGGATATGTTCCATATTCGGTGTAATACATAAATCTTTGACCAAGAGATTCATAATCAGAACCAAGAGTTATATTTACATAATTACCGAAAATAGGTGTGTTGTAAAATTCGTTTTGAGAAACTGTTTTCTTTTCTCCGCCTTCTGTAATTTCAAACCTGTTCGCAATATAAACTTTTCCTTTTGTGGTTTCATAAGATAAAATGTCATAACCGTTTTCTTCATTATAATTTCTTGTCCTGAATATTTCTCTGTTTTCTGTATAAGCAGAAGTAAAACGAGCTTCTACAAGATTATAAAGATTACCACCTGAAAATCCCATTAAAAAGTAATTGTGATAATAGTTTTCCACAGCATTTGCAAATGTATATTCCTCAAAATCCACGCCATTTTCACGAAGCATATAAACTTTATCACCGTTTGGTATGAATAAAAGTCCCATATAATCTGCTGTAAAGTCATTCGAATCATAATATACTTCAACAGCTTCGCCATACTTAAATTGCCATATTGTTTCAACATACACATCTTTTTGAGTAGTGTGCTCTGCATCCTTTTTATAAAGAACATAAAGCTCGGGAACCAAATCTCCCTCAAAATCAATCAGCCTTGCATGAACAAAACCGTTGGTATTATTGTCATTATATTTGCTTTTTTCCGAAACTCCGTAGTTTTTGATGATACTTTCAATTATTTTTGCATATTCTGATGCATAACAGGTTGAATAAATTTGGGTGTCATCATGTACTATTTCGGAAGATGCAGGTAAAGCAAAAACCAAAATCAACAAAAAAGCAACAACATTAATTAAGAGTTTTTTCATAATTTTTCACCTTTTTATTATATTTCTTTCTAAAATAATTTTAACTCATTGTAAAATGCTTGTCAATAATATTTTGCTTCCATAATTCATATATATTAACAGGTGATTTATAATTGAAGAAAAATTGGAGCTCTTTTAAAGAAATATTGGTTTTAATAATGCTTACCTTGTTTTTGTTATGGGGAATAGGTGTGAAAAATTTAATTGTTACCCCTGGTTTTAAAACGGGGAATGCCATAAGTGATAATTTTGTGCTTTTTTCTTTGAATGGAGAAAAAATTTACAGCTCCATTTTATCAGACATAAAATATATTGTAATGGGCGATGACTATAAGCTTAAAGAAACAAGCAAAGAAATTATAACTTCTGACGATGAAGTGGATTTAAATACAGTTGAAACCACTATTAATTATGATAAAACTGGTACAGCTGTAAATTGGAATAATGTAAGAATTAATAATCACACTAAATATATTGTTGATTTGGAAAGCAAGATGCAAACTTATGCTCCGCCCAAGAAAAAGCTAAGTCCACAGATTTTGATAGTACATACTCATGGTACAGAGGGGTATATAGAATGTGCCAAAAGCCGAACAGAAAATAAAGAGTTAAATGTAGTAAAAGTTGGCGAAACATTAAAAAACAAACTCGAAGAATATGGCTTTAAAGTTTTGCATGACCCTAAGATGCACGACCTGCCATCTTATAACGGTTCTTATGTAAACACTTTAAAAACTCTAAACTGGTATATGGAAAATTACGGAAGTATTGACATAGTTTTAGATGTTCACCGTGATGCGGTTGAAAGGGAAGATGGTTCTAAAGTAAAAGTAGTTTCGGAGCAAAAGGGCAAAAAGGCGGCACAGGTTATGTTTGTTGTAGGAACTGATGAGTGCGGATTATCACACCCTTTATGGCAGGAAAATTTATGCTTGGCAGCAGGGTTAAACGCAACAGGCGAAAAGCTTTATCCCGACTTTTTCAGGCCCATTGATTTAAGGAAAGAAAGATTTAATCAGCATTTAACAAAAGGGAGTCTAATAGTAGAAGTAGGTGCAAACGGTAACAGTTTAGAAGAAGCAATATATTCAGCCGAAATTTTAGCCGAGATAATTAATGAGTATATAAAGTAAGTACTTGCAAAAAGCCTTAAAATGTGCTAAAATTAGACATTGGAGATGATTTGGTTGAATAAATACAGTGCAGTGATTTTTGATATGGACGGAACCATATTAAACACGCTTTTGGATATAACAGATTCTGTAAATTTTATGCTTGATAAGATGAATATGCCAAAAAGGACTGAAAATGAAATAAGAAACTTTTTGGGAAGTGGAGTAAATCACCTTATTTCATGTTCTGTTCCTGAAGGCACCGATGAAGAAACATTCCAAAAATGCCTTAATATTTATCTGGAGCATTATCAGATTCATTGCGAAGACAAAACAAAGCCTTATGACGGGGTTATTGACCTGTTAAAAGAACTTAAGAACAAAGGCTACAAATTAGCAGTTGTTTCAAACAAGCAGGAACCTGCGGTTTTGGCACTTGCCGACAAATTCTT
>JAZSNJ010000032.1:0-5750 GCA_045536355.1 Clostridia bacterium
ATCTTAATTTTACGGAATTTAAGTTAAATTCCAACTGTTTCGATAAATCAAGACCGATTTTGGTAAGGCTTTCTTCTGTGTATATTTTACCATCATTTACACATTTGTATTTTGCGCCTTTAATTAAACCTGTAAGTAAAATTCTTTCAATATGGTTGTGATTATAGTGCTTTCCGTTTGTAAAACCAAATACTGTTATAACCTTTCTGTCTCTTTTAACATATTCCCACACAACATAAGGTGAGTTATATGCAGATTTAAGCCTGTACACATAAGTATCCTGCAAATCAGTTCTTTCTTTTTTAAATTCAGCTACTGCATCTTTATACTGTTGTCTTTCTTCTTCTGATACTGCATTTAAATTAAAGCCAAGGCTTAATGAACCAATAAATGCCATATTCTTTCTGAATTCAAAAGGAATTAAAGTGTTTCCGTCAAAGTTTGCGGCACCACCTGCAAGTTTTGGAATAAAGAATGTTGAGAAAGTTTCGTGAAGAAGCATAACATCAAAAGGATTGTGATTATCACTTCTGTTTATTCTGTCTGAATACTGAAGCATACCATAGTCTGCCCTTGCACCGCCATGAGCACAGTTTTCAAACAAAACATCAGGATGTCTTGTAGTGATATATTCCCATATTCTGTAAACATTTTGAATGAGTTTTATTCTCATTTCGTCTTTTTCTTCTTCTGTGCCAGTCTCCCAGCCAAAATCTGTTATGTAGCTGTTCATATCCCATTTTAAATAGTCAAGCTGATGCTCGGTAATTAAATCATCAACCATTTTCATTGCCCACTGACAAACATCTTCTCTTGCCAAGTTTAATGCTACCTGATTTCTTGTGGTGGTATATGGTCTAACAGGTGTGTGTAAAACCCAGTCTTCGTGAGTTCTAAACAATTCGCTGTCAGGATTGAGCATTTCAGGTTCAACCCATAAACCAAAAAGCATCCCGTGCTTATGCGCTTCATCAGAAATTGATTTAAGACCTCTTGGGAACCTTTTTTTATCAGGCACCCAGTCTCCAAGCCCTGCGTCTTCCCCTGTTCTTTTTGGCATCCAACCGTCATCTACAACAAAAAGTTCAACACCAATTTCTGCTGCTGTAGGAACAAGGTCTAAAAGTTTTTTCTCATCTATATCATTATAGTATGTACAATATGCGTTGTATAAAACAGGTCTTGGTTTTAACACTTTATTTTGTGGCAACAGGTAATTATACTGAAGGTCATAAAGATTTTCACTCATCTTAGCAATACCAGCATCAGAATAACCTATTGTTAAATACGGAGTTTCAAAATTTTCACCGTCTTTTAAAGTTATAGTGGTGTTTTCATCATTAATACCTGCAGAAATATTGACATACTTAAACTCAGTTTTTTCAACTGTAATTTTAAAGTCCCCGCTCCAGTGGAGTGTACCAAAGTATAATTCTCCGCTTGTTTCAGTTGCAAGTCCGCCTTCATCTAAAATAAATGCAGGAAATGCCTGTGGACCTGATACATTACCGTGATTGTTTGAAATTATGAATTTACCTGTATCAAGCATTCTCTGCTCTTTCTGATACTCTGCTCCCCAGTGTCCCTTATAATGTGTGAGCCTGTAATCATACCCCGTTCTTAAGTGCAGTGTTGCAGACTGAAATTTATTAAGTTTAACGGTTTTTCCTGTCTTATTGATAATCACACTATAGCGACTGATAAGGTCAATTTCTTCGTATATAACATAATAAAGGTCAACATAAAAGTCATAATAATCATCTTTTAATGTTACAACAAGTGTTTTCCCGTCATTTTCTATTCTGTAGCTGTTATATGAAAGCCATGTTCCTCTTGTACCGTCTTCAAAATAAGCATCAAGTGCAGGTTCATGAAAACAATATGGCTCATTGGCTTTATATTCATAAAGGTTTCTTGTATAACAGCGGAATGTTGTGTTATCGCCTTTGGTTTCCAAATGAAGTTCTCGGCTAAAAATATCAAAAGAGTCCATATCATTAATTAAGGTTCCCCAATATAAATGTTCTAAGCGTTTTTCGGCATTTAATGAAAAAGCATAAGTTGTGTTTTTTGTATTTATTGCAAAAAGTTTCTTTTCTTCATTAACATAAATTCCCATAATTTCCCCCTAAAATAAATGAAAATTCACTTCAAGGTGATTTTAAACTAATTATTACAATTTGTCAATACAATAGTAGACAAAACCAAAAGTGTTTGATATACTAAAATACGGTGATATAAATGAAAAAATCGGCTACAATTAATATACTTAAAAATTATAAATGGCAAAGCGTTTTTGTTAAATACTGGTTATGGATATTTACTGCGCTTATGATTCCTGTTATATGCATATTTTTTGTTTTGACAAATCATTATGACGATGTGGTTAACAAACAATTTGAAGAATCAACTTACGATAGGCTTTTTGAAATAAGAGACCGTACAGATGACATCTTTAACACCATTATTTTAAACAGAAGTGAATTTTCTGCCGACTCTAACAATATGTTCAAGCTTTACTGCATAAGACATAATTTAGAACCTGTTTTGCAAAGCCAGTCCTTCGGTTTTATTGGAACTCATTTAAAAGATGCAACTATGAAAAACTTGAATATTGATTCTGTTTACTTTCTGGGCAGTGTCGACAATCATGTGTTTTCCAACAACACTGATGCACCATCGGACAAACTTGATAATTTTTTGGACAAAGAAGTTTTTTCTCACGATGACGGACTTTTTAAAAGGACTATCAGCCCCGTTGAAGATTATCTTACCTACAAAGAACATATAACCTTTTTAAATGCTTTTGATGCAGGTACTCTTGTATACAATATTTCATGTTCTAATCTTACAAGAGATCTTGAACTTAATAAAGACTCCGGATTTAATGTCTATTTTGTAAAGCAAGACGGCAATATAATATTTACCAATGACGAAAATCAATATCTAACAAACATAAGTATGGATGAAGATTTAAAAAATATATTTACAAACAGCCACAACACCACACGATTGGAGTATGATAAAAGCAAATATATTGCATCAACTACCCTTCCGTCCTACCCTATATCAATTATCATTAAAGGTGTACCTGACTATTACGCTTCGCAAAGGAATTATAATCAGGTTTTAATATGGGGTTTCACGCTTTTATCATTAATACTTGCAATTTTGCTTTCACTTTACATAACATCAAAATTTTATAATTCGATATATGATATTGTACTTGTCCTTCAGGACCCACAAGGACCAACTCAGGAAAAAAACAAAAATAATGAACTTTTGTTTATTAAAGACAGTATTATATCAATAGTAGAAAAAAACAAACAGATAGAAAAAGAACTTGAAAAGCGACTTATGATGTTAAATGAGGCTCAGTCTACAGCTCTTGAAGCGCAGCTTAACCCCCACTTTTTGTTTAACACTTTGCAGCTAATAAATGTTTTGGAAAGATCAAAAGAACAAAAAGAAACTGATATTACAAAGGCAATTAATCTTTTGGCTGACCTTTTAAGATACGCACTTGATACAACATCGAGATTAGTTCCTTTAAAAACCGAAATAGAGTACAACAAAAAGTATATGGCTATACAAAACTTAAAGTTCGGAAATTCATTTGACACTATATGGAACATATCCCCGGAAACATTAGACCTTAAGGTGTTAAAACTTTCTATTCAGCCTATTTTGGAAAATGCAATTTCTTATGGTATATCACAGCTTAATAATGTTAAAGGCTTTGTGGTAATTTCATCTGAAATAAAGAAAAATAAACTTGTTATAACAGTTACTGATAATGGAACAGGTATTCCTAAAGAAAAGTTAAACCAAATCAGGAAAAATATTTCAGGAATTAATCTTTATAAGAAAAACAGCATTGGGCTCAGTAACATAAATCAAAGAATAAGACTTATATTCGGAGATGACTATAATGTTAAGATTACATCTGATGAAACAGGCACAAAAGTTACCCTTTCATTCCCTGTTATAAGGGATTAGCTACCATTGACAAACATAAGTTTTTTCGGTATAATAACCCTGTGTTGTAATTATAAGAAATGGAGAACTTTTCGTGAACTTTAATACTGTAAAATGGCAGGATGATATTGTAGAAAATCTTAAGCATTTAATAATGTCTAAAACCACAGGACATGCTCTTTTGTTCTGCGGTGAAAGAAATACTGCTTTAAACCTTGCTCACGCAGTAGCTGACGGTGTTTTGTGCGATAATCACACAGGTGGTCAATCTTGCGGAATATGCCCGTCTTGTGTTAAGACAAAGGCAATGTCGCATCCTGATAAAATTGTTGTTTCTGCTACCAAAGCAAGTATCGGTGTAGACGAAATAAGGGACTTTAACAACAAAGTTTATATCACTCCTGTTATTTCGGATTACAAGGTGTTTGTTTTTGAAGATGCATATAAACTTACAATTCAGGCACAAAACGCACTTTTAAAAGTTGTGGAAGGTCCACCCGAATATTCCCTTATAATTATGGTGTGCGATAAAGAGGAGGATTTACTTCCCACTCTTTTATCCAGATTTAAAAAATACAATTTGAAAATTCCGTCAGGAGCCGAGGTTGGTTCATACCTTGCATTAAAATATCCTGAAAAAAAGGAACTTGCGCACTTTTGCGGGTCTTTTTGTGAGGGAAGTGTAACAGGTGCCGAACAACTTTTACTTGCAGACGGTGATTACAACTTAAGAAGAAGGCTGTATCTTTTTTTCGACAGAGTGCTTTCAAACGAAAAAGCAGGTATTTTCGACTTTTCGGATTATCTTACAGATAACAAAGATGTTTTTGAGAAAAATGTATCTTACTTTCAGGCAATCTTAAGGGATTTGACCTTTATTAAAAAAGGGCTTTCACACAAAATAATCAATTCTGATTTGAAGGACGAGCTTGTGAGTCTTTCTAAGAAATTAAGTTCTGATGCTCTCTTGGATATAACCGGAAACCTTTCAGATTCTTATGAAGCAATTACTAATAAAAATGCAGCATTTAAACTTACCATTACGGATTTTCTATTGAAATTACGGGAGGCTGTTTATGATAGAAATAGTAGGAATAAAATTTAAAAAATCCCGCAAGGTGTATTATTTTGACCCTTGCAAAAATAAAGTTAATACAGGTGATTTTGTTATTGTTGAAACTGCCAGAGGAGTGGAACTTGGCGAAGTTGCAATAAAAAATAAAATGGTTGAAGAAGAAAGTATTATTTCTCCTTTAAAACCTATTATCAGAATTGCCACAAAAGAAGATTTGGAAAAAGCAGAAAAAAATAAAGAGCTTGAAAAAAAAGCTTTTGATGTTTGCAATGAAAAAATCTTAAAACATGGTCTTGATATGAAACTTATTGATGCTGAGTATACATTTGACCTTAATAAAATTCTGTTTTATTTTACATCTGACGGCAGAGTTGACTTCCGTGAACTTGTAAAAGATTTGGCATCAGTATTTAAAACAAGAATCGAATTAAGACAAATTGGTGTTCGTGATGAAGCCAAAATGATTGGCGGATTTGGTATTTGCGGAAGAAAACTTTGTTGTTCAACCTATCTTGGCAATTTTGAGCCGGTTTCAATAAAGATGGCTAAAGAACAAAACCTTTCTCTTAACCCTACCAAAATTTCAGGTACTTGTTCAAGACTTATGTGTTGCTTAAAGTATGAGCAAGAAGCTTATGAGGACCTTAACAGATCAACACCTAATGTGGGTTCAGAGGTGCAGACACCGTCAGGTAAG
>JAZSNJ010000017.1:0-5948 GCA_045536355.1 Clostridia bacterium
AAAATTGCGGTACTTAAAACGGAAGAAAACCCACAGCCACTTGTTTCTGACCTTGTTAAAAAAGGTGATTTGGTTGTCTTGGTTACACCTATTGATGAATCTGCACCTAAAGGAAGATTAATTCTGCCACAGCAGCAAACCATCCGTGAACTATTAGATGCTGGAGCTATAAGTGTAGTCTGCCGTGAACACGAGCTTGAAAATACTTTAAAAATGCTATCTAAAAAACCTGCTCTTGTTATAACAGACAGTCAGGCTTTCAAAATGGTAGATGAAATTGTGCCCCAAGATATATTTTTAACATCATTTTCAATTCTTTTCGCAAGAAAGAAAGGCGACTTAAAAGCTTTATCTGAAAATGTGAAAGTATTGGAAAGCTTGAATGACGGAGATTATATTTTAATGGCAGAAGGCTGTACTCATCACAGACAATGTAAGGACATAGGAACAGTAAAAATACCGAATATGATTAAAAAGCACACAGGCAGAAACATAAACTTTGAATTTTCAAGCGGTGGGGATTTTCCTGAAGACCTTTCAAAATACAAACTCATTATTCACTGTGGTGCTTGTATGCTTTCTGACAGAACAGTTAAAAACCGTATGGATATGGCAAAAGAGCAAAGTGTACCAATAACCAACTATGGAACCACACTTGCATACTTAACAGGCATATTAAGAAGAAGTCTTAAAATATTTGGATTTTAAAAACGGGCTTGGCCCGTTTTTTATTATTTATTGAAAAAATCAAAAAAATGTGATACAATTAAAAAAATATTGTATAGGGGATAAAACTATATGAAAAAAACTGTTCTTGTTTTGGGCACTTTACTTATAATATTAATAGTTTCGTTTGCTTTTTTAGGGAGCGGGAAACATGTTAATAATATAACATCTGATGAGGCTGTGAAAAAAGTTCAGGAAATGCTTGATGATAAAAGCAAAGAAACAATTACAAATTTTGAAACTCCGAAAACAGAGAAAATAGTATGTGATATGGAACTTGCTATATATTACTTAAAAAAAGGTGTTAAACTCAAAGGTAAAACACTTTATAAGATAACATTTAACACTACTCAGGACGGACTTTTAGGACCAATGGTTTTTTATGTTGATGCATCAAATGGCATAATAGTGGGAATGGATCACAGAGAATAAAATACATAGATAAGGCAGGTAAAAATTATGAAAATTGCATTAATTGCACATGACAAAAAGAAATCAGAAATTATTGAACTTGCAAGAGAGTATAAAGATATACTTTCAAATTATGAGCTTTTTGCTACAGGAACAACAGGTACAATGATTATGGGCGAAACCAAGCTTGATATTTGCCGCCTTAAAAGCGGACCACTCGGCGGAGACCAGCAAATAGGCGCAATGCTTGCAAACGGTGAGCTTGATTTAATAATCTTTTTAAGAGACCCGCTTACAGCACAGCCACACGAGCCTGATGTTTCTGCACTTTTAAGGCTTTGCGATGTTCAGAAAATTCCACTTGCAACAAACGAAAGCAGTGCAAGAATTATGCTTGAATCGTTAAAGAACAAAACCTTTTTTGATTTAACCAAATAACAATCGAGGAGATAAATTATGAGAAAAAAAGTATTATGGATAATATCAGCCATAATTTTATTACTTCTTATAATAACAGTTACCGTAAGACCTGTAACGGTTTTTGTAAAGGATAAAATTAACTTGGTTTTCCCAGACAAATTCTGTTACCAGATTTACTATCAAAATAATGAAATTGAGCTTAATTATAACAATCTTGATTTTGAAAACAAAGATGTAAGAGAAATACAGGTAGGGAACGGTAAAAAATATCTTGTTAATCATTCAAGAGGCTTTGCAATAGGACTTCCCAGAGATGCAAAGCTTGATTTTTCATGCGCTCAGGAATTTATAAAAGCCACATCAGATAAATTTGATGTGATAATATCAAAAGAATATGCTCACGAAGACAATACAAAAGAGTATATATCAAAGTACCTGAATAAGTATATTTATGATGAAACTTTTACTAATGTTAACAGAATAACTGTTCATTCTGACAATACAACAAAAGTAAATGACTACTGGATGCAGGTTATTGCTTTTTCAAGAACTCCTGCACCAATGACTAAAATTACAAAAAACACCTATGTGTATGCATATATTTTCACAGGAACACCGCATTATTACAGAGTAATGTTTAAAGCTGAAGACTATAATAACGACTTAATGAAAGAAGTTTATAAATGCCTTTATGATTTTTCGGATAAAGTAGAAATAAAAGGCACTTCCGACACTTACACAGCTTTTAAACCAATAATTCCCGAAAACTGGACTTTGGAAACCAAAAAGGTTTATGAAAACATAAAAAATGCAACTTCACCATATTGGGGAATATTTAATCCGCAGTCAGTAAGAGATGCAAAGCTTGATGAGATTAAAGAACTTGAAAAAAAGGTTGAAACTGATTTTCAGGTTTTGCTTGAATATGTGTATTACTGGGAAGATTTCCCCAAAAAAGGAATGGAAGAAGCATATAAGCAGGGTAAAATCGTAGAACTTACAATGCAAACCTCTACCGTTATGAACGAAGACCTTAACAACTACAATCCATTTTTCGATGTTTTAGACGGTGTTTATGACGAAAAGCTACACTCCTTTGCAAAAGATGCGAAAGAGTTCGGTAAACCTTTTATTTTCAGACTAAATAATGAAATGAATTCCGACTGGACAAGTTACGGGGGGCCTGTAATATTAAACGACCCTGAGCTTTATGTTGCGGTATGGCAAAAAATATATAAAATATTTGAAGAAGAAAATGTAAATAACGCCATTTGGGTGTTTAACCCTAATAACATTTCATTTCCGCCTTGCGGATATAACAGCGCACTTAATTACTATCCGGGTAATGAATATGTTCACCTTTTTGGTATAACAGGGTATAACACCGGCGACTATTATAAAGACCTTTACGGTGAAACATTTAAAGAATTTAACGAAATCTATGATGAAATTTATAAAAACTACTATAAAGATTTCAAAGAATTTCCATGGATAATAACTGAATTTGCAAGTGCATCTTCGGGCGGTGATAAAGCAAAATGGATAGAAAATATGTTCTTGTCATTAAAAAACTATCCTGAAATAAAAATCGCAGTATGGTTTAACAGTGTGGATTTTGACCCAAGAGAGCCTTTTGAAACAGTTGTATCAAGGCAGTACAAGTTAGATGAAAATGAGGCAACAATAGATGCATTTAAAAATGGTGTTGAAAATCACAAAAACGATAATATATTAAAATAAGGTGGAATTAACATTAAACTTATTATAGCCGAAAAGCCGAGCCTGGCACGAAACATTGCAGAAAGCATCGGCAATATGAAAAAAACGGGCAATTATTTTTTGGGAACCGAATATATAGTAACATGGGTGTTTGGACATTTGTTTTCTCTGGCAGATGTTGAAGACTATTTGGACAACAAGCCTATAAACAACAGATGGACTATAGAAAACCTTCCTTGCTTTCCCGAAAAGTTTATTTTTAAGCTTAAAAGGAATGAAAAAACCAAAGAAGTAGATTCAGGCGTAAAAAATCAGTTTGAACTTATTAAAACTCTTTGCAACAGGCAGGATGTAGACACAATAATAAACGCAGGTGATGCTGACCGTGAGGGCGAAATAATAGTAAGAATCTGTGTTGAAAGAGCCTTAAACACTCCAAAAGCTTTTAAAAGATTGTGGCTTCCTGACCAGACAAAAGAAACAATTCTTCAGGCACTTGCGGAATTAAAAGACGAAAAAGAATATGAGCATCTTGCCAACGAAGGATATGCAAGAACTTATATTGACTGGCTTTACGGTGTTAATTTAACAAGATATGCCACTTTAAAAACAGGAACCCTTTTAAGAGTAGGCAGAGTAATTGTTCCTATTGTAAAAGCAATTTATGACAGAGACTTAAAAATAAGAAATTTTGTTCCCGAAATTTATTATTCTTTAATAAGTAAAGAAAAAACCAACGGGGAAGAAGTAGAGCTGACAAGTAAAAATAAGTTTGATAAAGATTCTTTGGTAAAAGCCCAAAGCCTATGCGATGAATACAATTTGTGCGAGGCAATTGTAACAGATAAAAAAACAAAAAAAGACACCGTTTCACCCGGTAAACTTTATTCTCTTACCAAGCTTCAGAATGTACTGGGTAAGAAATATAAAATGTCTATGGATAAAAGTCTTGGTGTTTTGCAGGGACTTTATGAAAAAGGCTATGTAACATACCCAAGAACAAACTCTGAATACTTAGCGGTTGCAGAACAAGGTAAAATTAAAAAGATTATTGAAAATATCAGTAAACTGGGGTATCCTATTGAATTTAAATTTAAAAAGTCAATATTTGATGATTCTAAAATAGAATCTCATTCAGCACTTACCCCTACATACAAAGTGCCTGATAAAAATTCGCTTACAGAAGACGAATATAAAGTATATAGCACTATAATGCGAAGATTTGTAGCGGTCTTTTGTAAAGATGACTGTATAATTGATAAAACTGAAATTACAGTTTCGGTCGGAAATCTTGAGGAGTTTACACTTAAAGGAACAATCATAGTAGAAAAAGGCTGGACGAAATATGATGACTATAATAAAAAAGATAAAATTTTGCCAAATCTTCAAAAAGGGGATAAGGTAAATATTAATTTTAAACCTACAGAAAAAGAAACAACTCCACCAAAGCATTATACAATAGAAACTTTAAATAATTATCTTAAAAATCCGTTTAAAGAAGAAAAGGCGGACGCCGAAAACCGTGATGATGCTGAAGAATACAAAGCTATATTTGAAGGCTTGGAACTTGGAACAGAAGCAACCAGAACAGGCATTATAAACAATGCGAGAAATAGTGGATATATTAACTTAAATAAAGATGTTTATACTATACTTCCTCAGGGAGAGCATCTTATTGAGTCTTTAGTCAGAATGAACATCAGTATGGACAAATATAAAACATCGGAACTTGGCAAGGCACTTAAAAAAGTTTTCAGGGGCGAAATAAATATAAACACTTGTGTGGAACTTGCGAAAAATGAGATAAAAGAAGTTTTTGAGAACAAAGCGGAATCCGATGATGGCTTTGTGGGTGATGTAATAGGTATATGTCCTTTGTGTAAAAATGAAATAGTTAAAAAAGGCGCAATATATGGATGCAGGGGGTATAATGATGGTTGTACATTTAAAATAAGCTCTGTTATATGCGGGAAAGTAATATCAACAGATAATGCAAAAAAACTTTTAGAGACAGGAAAAACCGATAAAATTGACGGGTTTATATCAAAAAGAACCGGCAAAACCTTTTCTGCAACCCTTGTTATAGAAGATAATGAAATAAAATTTAAATTTTAGCAAATAAAACTGTTGACTTTTTTAAAACTTGGTTGTATACTATACCTAGTTATATTTATATTTGAGAGAATTTTAAGGAGTGAATAAATATGAAAAAAATTATGGCTGTTGTTTTATCATTGGTAATGGTATTGTCAATGGTAGCAACCGTATCAGCCGCTTCAGTTGCTGACTTAACTGTAGGGCTTCCAAATCCATTAAACTTAACATTAACACCGGTGGTAGGTGCTCGTCTTGGCACTTCAAGCGCTGCTTTTTCTAGTGATCTTGACATTTCAGCAGATGGTGCAACAGCAAAAACTGTTGACTATCAGGCAACTCTCGATATGTCATTAATCAGAGCGATTTTTGGCGGTGATATGATTACAAATGTATTTGCTGATGCTACTGCAGAAGCTGAATTTGATGCAGCAAACATAACAAGTACAATTACAATTGCAATTACTTATCCTGCAGGTGTAACAATTCCTGCTGATTGGACTACAAGTGCAACTGCAAAAAAAGGCTTTACCGAAATCGGAAGCATTTTTGCAGAAACACCTGGTTCAAGAACAGAC
>JAZSNJ010000140.1:0-11715 GCA_045536355.1 Clostridia bacterium
GCATTCATACTGGAAATATTGATTATACTGGCATCCTCTTTATTAAGCATATCTTTTGCAAAAACCTGTGTCGGTAGCAAAGTTCCTATAAAATTAAGATTAAATACAAATTTAACTCCTTCTTCATCTAAATCGAAAAAGGTTTTCATTTTGCCAATATTCTCATTTGAAAAATACTCATCATCGGTAGTTGCTCTAGGATTATTTCCGCCTGCACCATTGATTAAAATATCACAATATCCCAAATCACTTATTACCTGTTCATGTACGCCATCAAGGCTTTCTTTTTCGAGAACATTACACTTATAAGCTTTTGCTTTTCCGCCTTCTTCGTTAATTTTGTTTGCACATTCCTGAGCAGCGGCTTCGTTTAAGTCTAGCAAAGCAATTTTGGCGCCGGTTTTTGCCATAGCTTCAGCAAACATTGAGCACAGTACTCCTCCAGCACCTGTAACCACAACAACTTTATTACTTAAATCTATCTCAAAGGGTAATTTCATTTCTATTTCTCCTTTGCTTTTTCTAATGTCTCCCAGATACCCGCCATATACATAGCACCAAGGGCTCTGTCATACAATCCATACCCCGGTTTGCCTGTTTCACTCCAGATCATTCTGCCGTGGTCAGGACGAAGATAGCCTTTAAATCCGGTCTCATGGTACGCTTTAAGGATTTCAACAATATCTAAGGAACCACAATCCGAAAAATGTCCGCTTTCTTCAAATGAGCCATCTTCCAGGATCTTGATGTTTCTTACATGAGCAAAGTGGATTCTCCCCATCTTGCCGTATTTTTTAACCATTGCTGTATAGTCATTGAACTTTGCACACCCCAGAGAGCCACTGCAAAGAGTAAGACCATGGTGAGTATCATCATACATAGCTAAAAATCTATTAATATTTGCCTCTGTAGTAATAATTCTTGGAATCCCAAAAATAGGCCATGGTGGATCATCCGGATGAATAGCCATATTAACATCGTTTTCCACAGCCACCGGCATAATCTCTTTGATAAAGTATTCGAGATTGTTCCAAAGGCCTTCTTCACCGAGTGCTTTATATTTACTAATAAGCTCCGACATTTCGTCAGGAGTATAAGATGCATCCCACCCTGGAAGTGTCATCTTTGTTGGGTCCATCTTGTCAACATCTTCTTTGTAATACACAAGCGCATTGGAACCATCGGTCAGAGGTTGGTCAAGGCGTGAACGAGTCCAGTCAAACACCGGCATAAAATTATAGCAGATGCATTTTACTCCTGCCTTTGCAAGTCTTCTTATGTTCTCTTTGTAGTTATCAATATATAATTGATAGTTCCCCTGACGAAGTTTTATATCCTCGTGAACCGGAACAGACTCAATAACTTCCATTTCAAGACCTTTTTCATTACATGATTTTTTAAGCTCAGCAATAGCCTCATTTGGCCAAACTTCCCCAACTGGAACAGAATATACCGCAGTAACAACACCTGTCATACAGGGAATCTGTCTGATATAATCTAAAGTAACAGGATCATCTTTGCCATACCATCTGAATGTCATTTTCATTTTATACATTTCCTTTCATTTGATTTAGTACTCTCATAAATGGCAAAAATTGTTTTCATAGTGTTTTTAACATCATTAAGCGACACAATCTCGCCTACACCTGTTTCAAGATATTTATAGAATTCTTTTATTAACCTATAGTGACCACTACCCCAGTAATCTTTACCACTTTTCAATTCTTTGTCTTTCGCAATAACTGTATCAATGCCATCTTTGGTAAGAATGAGAGTTCCTTTTGAATAATGTAACGAACCATTTTTACAATTAATTTCGATAACATTGGAAATATTTATCGGATAGCAATTTGAACCAAAGAATAAAGCTCTTGCTCCACACTCTGTTTCAAAAACAACATCTGCGGTATCTTCAACCTCGATGAATTCACCCAGGCACTTAGTTGTAAGAGTTGCATCAACTGATTTAAAGCCACCTGTGAATAAACCAAGCAAATCAATTGTGTGGATAGCCTGATTGATAATCAATCCACCACCTTCTGTTGCCCATTTCCCTCTCCATTCACCTGATTCATAATATGCCCGGTCCCTAAACCACATTAGAGTCCCGTATATTGCTTTGATTCTTCCCAAATGTAAAAGTTCCTGCTGAATTTTCTTTACGCAGTCATTTGTCCGATTCTGAAAACATACACAAACGCTTTTACCGCTTTTCTTTTGAGCATCTATAAGTTTTGTAAATTCATTCTCATTCAGGCATACAGGTTTTTCAAGAAACACATCCTTCCCCGAAAGTAATGCCTTTTCTGCCATAGAGCAATGAAGGTGATGCGGTGTGCAAATATGAAGAACATCAACATTTGGATCATTGATGCATTGTTCAAAACTGTAAAAAGCTTTTACATTATACTTTTGGGCTCCTATATCAGCACGCTGTTTATCAATATCGCATATTGCATAAAGTTGTGCATCATCATTGTATGACACAGCATCTGTATGAACACGCCCTACAATTCCATACCCCACTATACAAACTTTTTTCATAACAATGCACTTCCGTTAAGATATTTATAACTTTCTTTAAGACAATCAAACGGGTCAGAATCGCAGACATCCTGTTCCACCAATGCATATTCCACGCCGGTTTCTTTTAGTGCAGTTATTATTTCATCCCATGGGAGATTACCCTCTCCCACTTTTGCAAAATATGGCTTGTTATCTACCACTTTCAAATCTTTCAAATGAACACATGCTATATTCTTTCTATGTTGTTTGATAAACTTTACAGGATTTATTCCTGCCACTGCAAGCCAATACACATCAAGAATATATTTAAAATTATCTGAGCCCATTTTTTCGGTCAGGATATCAAAAATATATCTGCCGTCTATTTTTGCAAATTCAAATGCATGGTTATGATACGCAAACACCAAGCCGTTTTCTTTGAGTTTTTGTGCAACCGGTTTAATCTGGTTTACAAATTCTTCTATTCTTTCAATTGTTATCTTTTCCTCGGAAAAACGTGGAAATGCTCCAAGTCCACAAATGTTTGCGCCAATAGTTTTGTGAAATTTAATTTCCTCATCAAGATTATTAACATATTTGTCATAACCTCTGTGTGTGCACACAACTTCCAGTCCGTACTTATCTGTAATACTTTTTATATCTTCTGCTTCAAAATCACCTGTGCCTGAGAGTTGAATAGATTTGTATCCAATTTCACTTACCTTTTTGCAGGTCTCATCAAATCCTTTTAAATCACGGCAAAATTCTCTTACAGTATAATACTGTGCCCCAATTTTTATATCCACTGTCAACATCTCCTTAATATGTGTTGCTTGTATCAGCAACCTGTTTAACAACCCCCGACTTATCAACTTTTGAATTCTTGATTTTTTCCTGAAGAATTTTATAAAAATCGTCATGAGGGAAATTCTTTACATCTACAGTTTTGTTAGTCCAAGCCGAGTAATGAATTGCATTTGATATAGTAAGGCCATTAATTCCTTCACAGCCCGGTGCCAACAACTCTCCGCCTTTGATTAAAACATTGGCAAAATTCTTGAAAATACCAACATGTTGTTCGCATGTTCCGTTAACAGGAATTTCACATTTCCAGCATTCAGGTGTGCCAAATGGTTTTTGGTTTGTTTTGTTAAACTCTCTTTCCGAAATAACATTTCTGTCAAAAGTCATTTTGTCATTTTCAACAACAATTCTTCCCATATCACAGGCAATTTCAAGTCTGTTGGTTCCAGGTGCTTCTCCTGTAGAAGTAATATATGTACCTGTTGTACCATTTTCATATTCAAAATATGCGGTAATATCATCTTCAACTTCTATGTCATAATATTTACCGAAAGAAACGAAAGATGTAATTTTATCGGGCATTCCGAACATCCACTGCCACAAATCAAGCTGATGCGGATTTTGGTTTATTAAAGCTCCGCCACCTTCGGTCTTCCAGGTGGAACGCCATGTTCCGCTGTCATGATACGCTTGTGATCTGTACCAGTTTGTAATAGTCCACGAAATTCTTTTTATATGACCGAGTTCACCACTTTTAACCATGCTTCTAATTTTTTGATACAAAGGATTTGTTCTTTGATTATACATTATACCAAACACTTTTCCTGATTTTTTTGCAGCCTCGTTCATTTCCGTAACTTGTTTTGTGTAAACACCCGCGGGCTTTTCGGTTATTACATGAAGCCCGTGATTTAACGCCTCAATTACCAGAGCAGGATGATCATAATGAGGAACCGCTACTATTACCGCATCACAAAGACCGCTTTTGTAAAGGTCGGTTGCGTTGTCAAATACCTTAACTTCGGGATAGGTTTTCTGTGCAACTTCAATTCTGTCAGGCGCTATATCACATATTGCACCAAGCACCATATTTTCAATTTTTCCGTTATTAACATTTCTGCAATGAACCGTTCCCATATTACCAAATCCGATTACGCCCAATCTTACTTTATCCACAAATTACATCTCCTTTGTTTTTAAGAATCTTTTTTAGTGCATTGTATGCTAATGTGAAAGTTCCCTCTCCACTTTCGGGAAGGCTTTCCATCAAGTCATCGAGTTCTAAATCTTTAAGTCCGTCAAAACTGCCCAGATGTGGTTCTAAGCTCAAAAATCCGTTATAACCACTGTTGATCATATCGCCGATAATGTACGGAACATTTCCGTCACCCACACCTGCAGGCACAACGGTTCCGTCTTTTTTAAGAGCATCTTTAATATGCATATATTCTATATATGGCTTTAGGTTGTTATATGCATCAAGTGTATCAACTCCGCACTGAACAAAATTAGCCGGATCAAACACTGCCTTAAAATTATCACAATAAAAGTTCCCGAAAAGGTCAAGACAACGCTCTATATTATCACCATATATATCCTTCTCGTTTTCATGAAGAAGAATTATATTGTTTTGGATTGCATAGTTTATCATAACATCTAATCTTTTAAACACTTCGTCCCGATCATTTAATGACCAGGTTTCGCCGGCTTTATAAAAACTGAACATTCGTATATATTTACTATCAAGAATCTGCGCTGTTTTTACTAAGCTTTTAAATGTTTCAAAATGACTCTCAAAATCATCTGTTATTTTTATTTTGCCTATGGGGGAACCAATTGATGAAACCTTGATGTAATATTGCTGCATTTTTGCCTTTAAATTTTCTATTTCTTCCTTGCTTAACAACGAAATGTTTTTACCGTTAATGCCTCTCGGCTCAAAATAATGTATATTCAGTTTGTTTAAAATTTCAAACTGCACATCAATATCTTTGCTTATCTCATCTGAAAAACCACTTATTTTTACCATACGATCGCTCCTTTTTTAAAACATATCATAAAATTCACAATATTTCTATGTGATTTTTGACAAAAGCATTGCGTTTTTTGATATTATGTAGTAATATATAAGCAAGAGGTGATTATTATAAACCAGATTTATGTTGCATATGACAAGACCATACCTAAAAGGGATTATTTTGTTTTGCACGCACACCAAAATTATGAGTTGTATTTTTTCATCAGCGGTGATTGTGAATATGTTGTGGAAGGCGCTGTATACCCTCTGGAGCCCTATGACCTTTTGTTTATTCGTCCTGGTGAAATGCATCGAGTTTTTCACAAAAGCAATGAAATATACGAAAGAATTGTAATTAATATTGACGAGGATTTTTTTCACTATATGAACTGCGATGAATATCTCGACATATTTAACAACAGACAAAGTGGAACTTACAATAAGATACCATCAAGCGTTGTCAGAAAATTAGGTGTTTGGGACTGTTATGAGCGTCTAAAAAAATATTCGGCAAATAAAAATTTACCCGTTTCACCTGTTGTTAAAGCAGTGATTATGGAAATACTACATCTTATGAACTTATCGGAAACAAAAAACTCTCCTACAACCAATAGAATACAAGAAATCATTTCCTATATTAACATACATTTTTGTGAAAATATAACGCTTAATTTAATTTCAAACTTATTTTTTATTTCTCCAGCTCATCTCTCGAGAGAGTTTCATTCAGCAACCGGACACACTTTAAAGTCATACATTACTAAAAAACGCCTTATACATGTTGTTAATGATGTACAAGGTGGGAACAGCTTAATTAATTCTGCTTTAAATGCAGGATTTGGCGATTACACCTCATTTTATCGTATGTTTTGCAAAGAATATGGCATTTCTCCTAAAAAATTTTTCAACAAATCTTAATTAACTCATAAAAAAATTCCACTCATGCTATGAGTGGAATTCGCTTTTCTTTTTTATTCCTCAACCGGAGCTTCTTCAAGAGACTCTTCATATTTTGCCAACACTGCTTTTTGAAGTGTTTCACGCATTTCAGCATTGATTGGATGTGCGATATCTTTAAATTCGCCATCTGCTGTTTTTCTGCTTGGCATTGCGATGAAAAGCTTGTCCTGTCCTTCGATAACTTTAATATCATGCACTGCAAATGCATCATCAAATGTTACTGAAACAACCGCTTTCATTCTGCTTTCTGAAGTAATCCTTCTAACTCTAATATCTGTAATATTCATTGGTCTATCCCCCTTGCCGTTGGAATTATGGCGCGCCATATCTATTTCTTGCGTACCTTATACTCAGTATAATAAAATATTTTGTTCACATTGTCAATAACAAGTCCAAAAAATTGTGCAAATTGCACAAACAGTTCGTATATTTTTAATTGCATTTTTGGGTTGTTTTTGTTTAAAATTAAAATATTTTGTCATTTTTCTTCAATTATCAATTTAACAGTTGATTAATTGTAACATATATGTTATAATTGTGTAAAATAGTAGTAATGTTATTTTACTTTTTTATTTTAAAAATATTATTGAAAATCAAGGGTAAAATAATCTTCTAATATTATGGAGCGTGATAGAATGAATTTTAATTTTGACGATTTATCCAAAAAAGTTACTGACGTTTTTCACACTGCTGTTAATAAAACAACAAAAGTAGTTGAAAACGCTAAAATTTCTTATAATATTTCTGACGCCGAACACACACTAAACAAAGCATTTACAGAGCTTGGCAAAAAGATTTATTATTCAAAGGATGCGTTAGGCGACCTTGATATTGACGGTGAACTTGAAGCTATAGATTTTTTGATTCAAAAGGTAACCAGTGAAAAAGAAAAACTTTCGTCTGTAAAAAACACAACTGAATGCTCTTCTTGCGGTACTAAAGTTGATAAAAATGACGAATTTTGCAAAAAGTGCGGAAATAAATTAGACTAATTACCAAAACTTAAAGGTGGAAATATTACAGATGGAAAAATTATTGGTATCAGGCGGAACAACTTTAAAAGGCGAGGTTACAATAAGCGGTTCAAAAAATGCTGCTGTTGCAATTATCCCCGCCGCGCTTTTAGTTGAAGGAAAGTGCATCATTGAAAATGTTCCTGCTATTGATGATGTTTCAGTTATTACCGAAATTTTAACTCAGCTTGGTGCTTCGGTTAAACTTGTTAATAAAAATACTTTGGAAATAGATTCAACCCGTGTTAATAAATGCTGTGCTGACCATGATATGGTAAGAAAGATGCGTGCATCATATTATCTTATGGGTGCACTTTTAGGTCGCTTTAATAAAGCAATGGTTTCTATGCCAGGAGGATGTAATTTAGGCCCCAGACCAGTTGACCAGCATTTAAAAGGTTTTAAGACATTAGGTGCTGTTGTAACCGAAGAAAACGGGTATTACAACTTATCTGCCGAACAGCTTGTTGGAGGTCATATCTTTTTTGACGTTGTTTCAGTTGGAGCCACAATTAATGTTATGCTTGCTGCATGTAAAGCACAGGGAATAACAATAATTGAAAACGCCGCCAAGGAACCTCATATTGTAGACATTGCAAACTTTTTAAACTGTATGGGTGCCAACATCAAAGGTGCAGGTACGGATGTTATTAAAATTAAAGGTGTTGAAAAATTAACAGGCGGAACATATTCAGTTATTCCTGATTACATTGAAGCAGGAACATATATGCTTATGGCTGCCGGAACCGGCGGAGATGTTTTAGTTCAAAATGTTATACCAAAACATGTTGAGTCTATTACAGCAAAACTAATAGAAATTGGTGCTACTGTTACAGAATATGATGACAGCATAAGGGTTCAAGTTTCAAAAAGGTTAGGAAGCTCAAGAGTCAAAACTCTTCCCTATCCAGGTATACCTACTGACCTTCAGCCACTTATCACTACACTCTTTACTGTTTCTGATGGTGTAAGTTTAGTAAACGAAAGTGTGTGGGCAAGCAGATTTCAATATGTAACAGAACTTACAAGAATGGGAGCTAAAATTGTAGTTGATGCCAACACAGCAACTATTGAAGGTGTTGAGAAATTAACAGGCTGCCCTGTTAAAGCTTTTGATTTAAGAGCAGGTGCTGCTATGGTTATGGCAGCATTAATGGCAGAAGGTGTTACAGAAATTACAAACCTTAAATATA
Source organism: Clostridia bacterium (assembly GCA_045536355.1). Taxonomy (GTDB): domain Bacteria; phylum Bacillota; class Clostridia; order RGIG6154; family RGIG6154; genus CAKSDT01. Next base: position 8,493 of record JAZSNJ010000140.1, read on the forward strand.
TTGACAGAGGTTATGAGAGCCTTGAAGATAAACTGGTAGCTTTAGGTGCTGACATTAAAAGAGTTTATGTTCCTGAAGAAAATCCTCTGCCACAAGCAAACTAAAATTTGTTGCCCGGCTATATACGGGCAATTTCTATTTTTGCACGAAAGGTTAAATTATGATTAGATTTTCTTCCCTTACAAGCGGAAGCTCAGGCAATTGCTTGTTTTTAAGTGATGAAAAAACAAAAATACTTATTGACACAGGTGTTAGCGCAAAAAAGATTTGTACTTTATTAGAAAGTATTGGAGAAAACATCTGTAGTATTGATGCTGTTTTAATCACGCATGAACACACTGACCATATTGCAGGGCTTTCCACAATTTCAAGCAAATATAACATACCTGTTTTTATTAAAAAAGAAACTTATGATGCATTAAATTTTGAAATAAAAAATAAAACTTTTATAGATGGGGAATTTCAAATTGATACATTAAATGTTATTCCCTTCGACACTTCGCATGACGCTATAAGTCCTGTTGGTTACATAGTATCATCAGATAAGAGCAAAATTGTTATTGCAACTGACTTAGGCACAGTTACAAGAGAACAACTCAAATTGTTTTTAGGTTGCACTGCTTTATACATTGAGTCAAATCACGATGTTTCAATGCTTGTAGCAAATCCCCAATATCCCTATCCTTTAAAGAGAAGAATACTTTCGGAAAAGGGGCACTTGTCAAACGCACTTTGTGCTGACCTTGCGACATCACTTGCGTTAAACGGAACCAAATACATAATTTTGGGCCACTTAAGCAGAGAAAATAACTCTCCCGAAATTGCCTATGAGACTACCAAAGCTTCTCTGCTTGTTTCGGGTATTAAAGAAGACAATGTAGAGATTTTGGTTGCAGAAAAAGACTGTCCTACAGAAATTATAGAATTTTAAAATCATCCTTAAGCCATTTTGCATAAAATGCATTAAGGGTGATTTTTATGAATTTTATTTTTGACAACTATACTTACAGTAAATATATAAATGACATTACTGAATTTAAAAATTTTGATTGCTTTAATTGTTTTTCAATAGGTAAATCCGTTTTAGGGAAAGACATTTATGTAATAAAAATAGGTGATGGTAAAAAACATGTTTTTTACAATGGGGCACACCACGCTTTAGAATGGATTACTACATCTGTTTTAATGAAATTTTGTTATGACATTTTACTTTCACAAAAAACTAAAAAAAGATTTTTAGGGTGTGATATTGTAAGTCTTTTAAATGATGTAACCTTTCATATACTTCCCCGTTTAAATCCTGACGGGGTAGATTTAGTGCTTTATAATGGCATAAATGACACCAAATTAATGAATTTTCTTGTTAAAGCAAATGGAAGTTGTGATTTTTCTAAAAGATGGCAATCAAACATAAACGGTGTTGACTTAAATCACAACTATGATGCAGGGTTCGAAAATAGCACACTTTTATATCCTGCGCACACAAAATATCAGGGCCCGTACCCTGAAAGCGAACCCGAAGTTAAAGCTATATGTGAATATGTGAGAAAAAATGATTTTGATTTGTCAATAGCACTTCATACACAAGGTGAGGTAATATATTATGATTATGACAATTTCGTTCCTGAAAACGGATATGAAATAGGAAAAATTTTTTCAAAGTCAAGTGGTTATATGTTAGATACCCCCGAGGGCAGTGCATCTTACGGTGGATTTAAAGATTGGTTTATCAAAACATATAAAAAACCCTGCTACACATTAGAACTTGGAAAAGGTAAAAACCCGCTCCCCTTTTCACAGTTTAACTTAATCTATGACAAAGTTAAAGAAATATTACTGGCAGGTGCTTATCTTATATAAAAAGCTCAAAGCATTCGCTTTGAGCTTTTGTATTATTTCAATTTTACCAAACCCTCTTCATATAGTTTCTGAAGAGACATTAAAATACCAAGTTTTGCATGATACCATGTAAGTCCGCCCTGAAAATATACAGCGTATGGCTCTCTTATAGGTCCGTCTGCACTAAGTTCTATAGATGAGCCTTGTATAAACGCTCCTGCTGCCATTATCACATCAGAGTCATATCCAGGCATTGCCCAAGGCTCGGGGGTAACATAACTGTCAACCGGTGCTGCTGCCTGAATACCTTTACAAAATGCAATAACTCTTTCGGCACTTCCAAGTTCTACAGCTTGAATTATATCGTGTCTTGACTCAGTTGAATTTGGTATTACTTTAAAGCCAAGTTTTTCATAAATGTTTGCTGCAAAAACTGCGCCTTTAAGAGCACCTGATACAACAGTAGGTGCCATAAAAAGTCCCTGATAAAATGATGGTAAAATGCCAAGGTTTGCTCCTACTTCCTGACCAAGACCGGGGGCACTTAACCTATAGGCACATTGTTCTACACATTCTTTAGTTCCACAGATGTAACCACCTATCGGTGCTAATCCACCGCCAGGATTTTTAATAAGTGAGCCTACTATCATATCAGCACCAACATCTGACGGTTCAACAGTTTCTACAAACTCTCCGTAGCAGTTATCAACCATACATATAACAGATGGCTTAATTTCTTTCACGAATTTAATGAGATTTCCTATTTCTTCCACCGAAAATGTTTTTCTTGTCTGATATCCTTTTGACCTTTGGATTGTAACAAGTTTTGTCTTTTCATTTATAGCCTTTTTTATGTTTTCATAATCAAAACTACCGTCTTTTAGAAGGTCAACCTGTTTATATGTAACTCCATACTCTTTTAACGAGCCTTTGGACTCTCTTATGCCTATAACTTCTTCTAATGTGTCATAAGGTTTACCTACAGGTGATAAAAGCTCATCACCTGGTCTTAAATTAGCACTTAAGGCTATCGCTAAAGCGTGTGTGCCACAAGTTATCTGCGGTCTTACCAAAGCTGCTTCTGTATTAAAACAGTCTTTATATACATTTTCTAAAGTGTCTCTTCCAAAATCGTTATAGCCATAACCCGTTGTTGCAGCAAAATTTGAAGAATCCACCCTGTTTTTCTGCAGTGCTTTTAACACTTTCATCTGGTTAAAGTCTGCAACCTCATCAATTTTTTCAAATCTTTCTTTTAAGTCCTTTATGATTTGTTCGCCAAAATCATAAACCTCATTACATATACCAAGGTCATTATATATTTTTCTTATGTCCATTTTATACTCCTTAATAGATAACCTCTTCAAGTCGGAGGCCAAGCGGT
>JAZSNJ010000115.1:0-5606 GCA_045536355.1 Clostridia bacterium
TATTAATATCAAAAATGGCAGACATTGTAAAATCTGCCATTTTTATATTGTTGAAAATTGTGTGAAAATTTAAAAAAATGTTAAAAAAACTTTGCAAAACGGTATAAAGTATGTTATTATATTAGGTGTATGAATATGAGAAAAGGTAGGTGAATGTTTGATGTCAATAAATTTATATCAAAAGTATTTTGATGCACTTGGCAATAAGGATAAAAACACAATGGGTATTTATGATGCATCGGGTATTATAATTGCGTCAAACAACAAAAACATCCTTGGTAAAAAAATAATGGATTGTGAAATTGATTATACTGCTTTCTCGGTTCCTAACAACACGGGTTATTCATATTTTATAGAAGGGGATAACAGTGCGGTTGAAAAGGTTGCTCCTGTTGTTTTGGCAGCACTCGGTACATTTAATATTTTTGAGCGTGAAAATGAAGATACTGAGTATCTTTTTAAACAAATCATAAGTGGCAGAGGTGAAAACATAGCTTACCGTGCACAATCCTTAGGTATTGAAGATGATCGCACAAGGGTTGTTTTTGTCATAAGTCTTACAAATAAAAATTTAGCAATGGCCCACCAGATTATATCAGAAGTTGCGCCGGTAAGGCCGGGAGATTGCCTTTTCATTAACGATACTGATGAACTTGTTTTTGTGAGAAAATGCAAAAGTGAGCCAACAAATGCTAAACTTATGAGTATTGCAAATCAGATATCAACAGGCATTATGACCGAGATTATGGAACAGCCGTCAATTGGTATTGGAACAGTGGTTTCCAAACTTAATGAAGTACAAAAGTCCTACAAAGCAGCAATCAGTGCTCTTGAAATAGGATATGTTTTTGAAAATAAAACCAAAATCTATTCATATATGAACTTGGGTATAAGCAGACTTATTACATCAGTTCCTATTGAAAAATGTAAAGCCTTTTTAAACGAAGTTTTAAAAGAGGATATTTTAAGGGAAATTGATGCTGACACAATGAATACGGTTCAGAGATTTTTTGATTATGACTTAAACATTTCACTTGCAGCAAGAGAACTTTATATTCACAGAAATACACTCGTTTACAGGCTTAACAATGTCCAGAAACTTACAGGTCTTGATGTAAGAAAGTTTGATGATGCGCTTTTATTTAAAATCGCTATGCTTATACAAAGATACTTAAGGACAAGCAGAAGATAGTAAAACAGTTAAGGAGAAAGATTATGATTATTGCCAAAGATGTGGGCAAGGTTTACGAAGAAGGAAACCGTGCACTCCACGATGTTAACTTTATGATAGAAAATGGCGAGTTTGTCTTTTTGGTAGGGGCATCAGGTGCCGGTAAGTCAACACTTATTAAAATGTTTTTAAGAGAAATTACTCCGTCTGAGGGTGAATTTATTATAAACGATGTTAACATAAGTAAGCTTACCCACAGGGATATACCATATTTCAGAAGAGGTCTTGGCGTAGTTTTTCAGGACTTTAGATTGTTAGAAGACAAAACTGTTTATGAAAATATTGAATTTGCGATGATAGTAGTAGGTGCTTCACAGAGAGTAAGAAGAAAAAAAATCCCTGAAATATTAAGTCAGGTAGGGCTTTCGGGCAGAGCCAAAGCGTATCCTTCACAGCTCTCGGGCGGTGAAAAACAAAGGGTTGCAATAGCAAGAGCTATTGTAAACAGTCCTTCTGTTTTAATTGCTGATGAACCAACAGGTAATTTGGACCCTGAAACAGCGTGGGAAATTATGGCACTTTTAGAGGATATTAATCACAAAGGAACAACCGTAATAGTAGCAACTCACGCAAAAGATATAGTTGACACTATGAGAAAAAGAGTTGTCGCAATAGAAAACGGTACAATTGTGCGTGATGAAGAAAAAGGGGTGTATGGTTATGAAACTGAATAGTTTTAAATATTATCTTCATCAGGCATTTAAAAATGTTAAGAAGAACAGACTTACAAGTATGGCGTCAATAGGAACAACAGTTGCAACCTTGTTCTTTTTAGGTGTGATTTTAGTTTTGACAGCAAATATCAACAATATGGCACAGCAGTTTTCAAGAAGCTGTGAAATTCAGGTTTTCTTAACTTCAAACATATCTTTGGAAGATTATGATAAGGTTGGAGAAAAGATAGCAACCATAGAACATGTTACAAGTATTGAAAAATACACCAAAGAACAGATTTTTGATGAAATGCACAAAAAACTTGGTGAAAAAGCTGTTATATTAGAGGGGCTGGAGAACGACAATCCTTTCAGGGATTCATATAAAGTAAGCCTTGATGATTTGAACTTTACAAAAACAGTAATTGACGAAGTAAAGAAAATAAACGGTGTAGAAAATATTACGGATTTTCAGGAAGCAGCAAGTATTGTTGTTAAAATCGTAAATGCTATAAGAAATGTAAGTGCATGGCTTGTGCTCATTCTTTGTCTTGTTGCAGCATTTATAGTATCAAATTCAATCAAAGTATCTGTTTTCTCAAGAAGAAAAGAAATCAACATCATGAAATATATAGGTGCAACCGACTGGTTTGTTAGATGGCCTTTCATAATCGAAGGTTTAATAATAGGTGCTATAAGCGCTGTTATAACATTCCTAGTAATATGGCTTATATATATAAGACTTTATTCAAGCATAACCATTCAGATGTTTACATTAGTACCTTATGGACAGTTGGCAGTAATGCTTATTGTATCATTTATGTTAGTGGGAATGGTTATTGGTGCTGTAGGTAGTGCGATGTCTATAAGAAAGCATCTTAAGGTATAAAAATAGGGAGGATAAAGCTATGAGTCAAAAACTCACAAGAATAGTCGCAGGTATAGTTTTAATCAGTTTTCTTGCAGTGTTTCTTATCTCATTTTTAACACCTTATACTGCAGGAGCTACTTCGCAACAAGAACTTCAAAATAAGATTAATCAGGCAGAAGCAGAGAAAAAATCCGTTCTTTCACAGAAAAGTGATTTAGAAAAACAAATAGCAAAAGTTCAGGGCGAGATTGATGAAATCCAGGGCGAGATTGATGAACTTTCAAGCCAGATTAATCAAAAACAAGCCGAAATAGAAGAAGCTGAAATTAAAGCCCAACAACAATATGAATTAATGAAAATTCGTTTAAGAACTATGTATGAAGATAATTCAACATCATACATCACACTTTTGTTTAGTGGAGAATCTTTAACCGATATTGTTTCTTATGCAGAACTTATCAAACAGGTTTTAAGTCATGACAATAATATGTATGACGATATTATTGCAACAAAAGAACTTATAGAAGAAAACAAAAAACAAATTGAAGAAAAAAGAGCTGAAGAAGAATCCAAAAAAGGCGTTGTAGAAGAGAAAAAAACAGAACTTCAGGCTGAAAATGATAAACTAGCTCAAACAGCAAGTAAACTTACAACTGATATAGCAGCATTTAGAAAAGCTTATGAAGAAGCTGAAGAAATTCAAAGAAGAGCAAGAGAAGAAGCTGCAAGAAGAGCAAATCAGTTAGGCGGCACTGTAACATATACAGGCGGTAAACTTCAATGGCCATCACCTGGATATACAACTGTTACAAGCCCGTATGGATGGAGACTTCATCCTGTTTTAGGTGTAAATAAATTCCATTCAGGAATTGATATTGCGGTTCCTATGGGTGCACCTATTGTGGCAGCTGAAGCAGGAACCGTTGTAACTTCATCTTATGATAAGGGCTACGGAAACTATGTCGTAATCAGCCATGGTGGAGGTATGACAACTTTGTATGCACACAACTCAAAAGTTTTAGTTTCTGTAGGGCAGACAGTTTCAAGAGGTCAGCAGATTGCTGCTTGTGGAAGCACAGGTATGTCGACAGGTCCGCACTGTCATTTTGAAGTGTTAAAAAATGGTGCAACCACTAACCCACTTTCATATTATTAATAAAAAATAATATAATATTTATAGCTCCGCCACGAAAAAGACGGCGGAGCTATTTTTAATCCTGAGGTGAACTATATCTTGAACAAATTTAATACATTTTTAAAGTATGCAGTAATAATACTTACAACAGTTGCTTTTACACTTTTAATAAGTGCGAATTTAGATAAAAACCAGTATGGCTATATAACAAGGATAATTGAAAAATACTATGTAGACGAGGTTGACCCTGAAGTCGTAGCAAACGGTGCCAGAGCAGGTATGCTTAGTGCACTTGGAGATCCGCACACACTTTTAATTGACAGTGAATACGGCTTTGATACTTATGAAAATATGGTAACCGGTGAATATGTAGGAATTGGTGTTTCAATTGCGGTAACTACTGATAAATACTGCCAGATTGCAGAAGTTTTTGAAAATTCATCTGCTTTTAATGAAGGTTTAAAGGTTTATGACAAAATTGTAAAAGTTGATGGAAAAGATGTTAAGGGCCTTTCAACCACAGAGGTTTCAAACCTTATTAAAGGAGAAGAAAATACAACTGTTAATGTAACGGTTTTAAGGCAAGATACCGAAAAAGAATTTACATTAACAAGAAAACACATATCAACAAAAACTGTTTCAGCAAAAGTGTTAAATGATAATATAGGATATATAAAAATTTCTCAGTTTGATATTGACACAAACGAAGAATTAAAAGATGCTTTAAAAACTGTTAAAAGCACCAAAGGACTTATAATAGATTTAAGAAACAACCCAGGCGGCATAATGAATGTAGCTGTAGACTGCATTGACTTGTTTTTAGAAAAAGAGTCATTAATTGTAACTGCAAAATATAAAGAGGGCGAAACCGAATATAAAGCAGAAAATGATATGGAATATAAAGAGCCTTTAGTTGTATTGGTAAATAAGGACAGCGCATCTGCATCAGAAATTTTTTCTGGTGCAATAAAGGACAACGAAAGGGGTATAATAGTTGGTGAAACCACTCATGGTAAAGGTTCAATCCAAACCTCGTTTAAGCTTAATAATAATCAGGGCTTAAGCATAACAATCGGCAGATTTTATTCACCAAACGGTGCCTTAATTGATAAAAAGGGTGTAACTCCTCAGTTAGAAGTTATACAATCTCCAGAAAGCTCGGAAGATACAGTTCTTTTAGAGGCGTTAAAACAGTTTTAATCATTGACATATTTTGCTAAAAGTGGTATAGTGTAAGAGGAAAATAATTATTTTATATACAGGAGGAAAACAAATGTTAGTTTCAGCAAAAGATATGCTTCAAAAAGCAAAAGCGGGTAAGTATGCAGTAGGCCAGTTTAACATTAACAATTTAGAATGGACCAAGGCAATACTTCAAACTGCACAGGAATGTAACTCACCGGTAATTTTAGGTGTTTCAGAAGGTGCAGGTAAATATATGTGCGGTTATACAACAATCGTTGGTATGGTTGAAGGTATGATTAAGGAACTTGGAATTACAGTTCCTGTTGCTCTTCATCTTGATCATGGCAGCTATGAAGGTGCATTAAAAGTTATAGAAGCTGGTTTTTCATCAGTTATGTTTGATGGTTCACACTTCCCAATTGAAGAAAATAAGCAAAAGACAACAGAGCTTGTTGAGATTTGCCACAGCAAGGGTATCTCAATTGAAGCAGAGGTTGGAGCAATCGGCGGTGAAGAAGACGGCGTTGTTGG
>JAZSNJ010000082.1:0-8144 GCA_045536355.1 Clostridia bacterium
GAGTTCTTCATCAAGCTCTTTCATAAACTTAGCTACCCTTGACTTGATTGTACCAAAATAATGGTCATCAAGTTCCTGACCTTTTGGAGGTTTTGCACCGTAAAGTGTTCTTCCAGCAAACATAAGGTCAGGCCTTTTATCAAACATTTCTTTATCAATTAAAAAGTATTCCTGTTCAGGACCTACGGTTGTTTTTACTGTGATTACATCTTCATTTCCAAAAAGTTTTACAACACGGAGCGCCTGTTTGCTTATTGCTTCCATGGATCTTAAAAGAGGTGTCTTTTTATCCAGAGCCTCTCCACCGTATGAGCAAAAAGCTGTAGGAATACACAAAGTATTTCCTTTAATAAATGCATAGGAAGTAGCGTCCCAAGCAGTATATCCCCTTGCTTCAAAGGTTGCTCTTAATCCACCTGACGGAAAACTTGATGCATCAGGTTCCCCCTGAACAAGTTCTTTGCCCGAAAATTCCATTATAATATTTCCGTTATCGGTAGGAGAAATAAAACTGTCATGCTTTTCGGCAGTAATTCCTGTCATTGGCTGAAACCAGTGTGTAAAATGTGTAACACCGTTTTCTATTGCCCAGTCTTTCATGGAGTTTGCAACGACATTTGCTATATTTATGTCTAAATGTCTGCCGTCTTTAATTGTTCTTTGAAGTGCTTTGTATGTTTCCCTCGGAAGCCTTGCTTTCATAACATCATCATTAAAAACCTTACAGCCGAAAAATTCAGTTACGTTGCTCATTAAATTCACTCCTTCATGCTATTTATATTCCATAAAATTATTTAAATACCACAAATGGCAAGGTTTATCAGAACATTATTTGAACTGCCTTGCCAACGCTTTTTTATTTTATCATTACTGTCTAATTTTGTCAATGGTTTAAAGGGTTAAACTGTTGCATTATATAATACAAAAATCCGAAGGCAATTTTAAAATACCTTCGGATATATTTTTTATTATTTCTGACACACAAAATCAAAATCTTCTTCAATTTCCTTAGATGGAGCAGGTGTTAATAAAGATACCACTAAAATAACTATTGAAGAAATTATAAATGCAGGAAGAAGTTCGTATATCGCGAACACTCCACCAATTTTGCTTATCAAAAGTTTCCAGATAAATACCATTGCAGCACCGCTTACCATACCTGCAATCGCACCGGCTCTTGTTGTTCTCTTCCAGAAGAGTGAAAAGAGCATCAACGGACCAAAGGTTGCACCAAATCCAGCCCATGCGAATGATACTATTTTAAAGATTACACTATTTTCATCAAGTGCAATTAAAATAGCAATTATGGCTATAACCAAAAGAGTAATTCTTGTAATTAGCATTACCTGTTTATCAGATGCTTTTTTGTTGCATACACCCTGATAGATATTTTTTGCAAAAGCTGATGCAGCAATAAGCAAGTATGAATCAGAAGAACTGATTGTTGCAGCAAGGATTCCTGCCATTACAAAACCTGCCAAAATTGCAGGAAGTGAACTTGTTGCAAGAGTTATAAAGATATTTTCAGCTGAAGCTGCTGTTAAATGAACTGTTGGATAAAGCTGTCTTCCCAAAATACCGATAAATACCGCTACTGCAAGTGAAATAACAACCCATATCATAGCAATTCTTCTTGACATTTTAAGTTCTTTTTCTTCACGAATTGCCATAAATCTTAACAACACCTGTGGCATACCAAAATAGCCAAGTCCCCATGCAAGCATTGAAAACACCGATAAAGCACCATATTCTTTTGCTGCACCAAATACAGGTTTCCCTGCTTCAACAAGCTGTGCACCATTTTCTACAGTTGGATTTGCAAGTCCAAAGAATTCCAAAAATCCCGGAATTTGTTTTGCGTTTTCTATAATTGAAGCAAAACCTCCTGCATTAACTGTACCTACCAAAACAATTACTACAAGTGCAACAATCATAACTATGCCCTGCATAAAGTCAGACGCACTCTCTGCCAAAAATCCACCCAAAATGGTATATATAAGCACAAAGGCCGCTCCAACTAACATCATAGTGATGTAAGGTGTGCCAAACAATGTTGAGAAGAGTTTGCCGCATGTAACGAAACAGCTTGAGGCGTAAACTGTAAAGAATACGAGTATGAAAAGTGCTGCTATTGTAAGAATAACTTTTTTGTTCTCGTGGAATCTATTGGAGAAAAATTCCGGAAGTGTTATTGAATTGTTAGCTTTTATACTGTATCTGCGAAGTCTTTTTGATACTAAAAGCCAGTTTAAATATGTACCAAGAGCAAGTCCGATTGCAGTCCATGCAGCATCTGCAAGTCCGCACCAGTATGCAACACCGGGAAGCCCCATTAAGAGCCAGCCGCTCATGTCAGATGCTTCTGCACTCATAGCGGTAATCCATGGACCAAGTGAACGGCCACCAAGATAATAGTTTTCTGAATTTACATTTGCCTTTTTTGCAAACACAATACCGATTACAATTACAGCAGCCATATATATTATCATAGCTATAAGAATTTGTAATGTTTCGCTGTTCATAATCAATCCTCCTAACAAGAAATTATTCGTATTATACCATACACCCAAAAAAAAATCAATAAAAATAAAAAGATTGCTATTTTTCAAAAAATAGTTTATTATAAATAAAAAGGAGTGATTTTATGTTTATTTCTGACGATATAAAATATATTGGCGTTAACGACCATAATATTGACCTTTTTGAAGGCCAGTATAAAGTCCCGAATGGTATGTCATACAACTCATATATCATCACCGATGAAAAAACTGCCATAATGGATACGGTTGACGCAAAATTTACACACGAATGGCTTGATAATATTGAAAGTGTTTTGTCAAAAAAAGAGCCTGATTATCTTATAATTCAGCATATGGAGCCTGACCATTCGGCAAATATTTTAAGTTTTGCCAATACTTACAAAAACACTAAGGTTGTATCAACTTTAAAAGCATTTAATATGATGAAACAGTTTTACGGGATTGACTTTGAAGACAGACGCGTAATTATTAAAGAGGGCGACACACTGTCTCTTGGCAAACACACTCTGACTTTTGTAGAAGCCCCTATGGTACACTGGCCTGAAGTCATGGTTACTTATGACAGTCTGGACAAGGTGTTGTTTTCTGCCGATGGATTTGGTAAATTCGGAGCTTTAGATGTTAACGAAGACTGGGCTTGTGAAGCAAGAAGATATTATATCGGTATTGTGGGTAAATACGGAGCACAGGTGCAAAACTTATTAAAAAAGGCTAAAACTCTTGATATACAGACAATATGTCCTTTGCATGGACCGGTCTTAAATGAAAACCTTGGCTATTATATTAATTTATATGACCTTTGGTCATCATACACGCCTGAAACTGAAGGCATAATGATAGCTTATACATCAGTTTACGGAAATACAAAAAAAGCAGTTGAACTCTTAGCAGAAAATTTAAGAGCTAATGGCTGTCCTAAAGTTGTAATAAATGACCTTGCAAGATGCGATATGGCAGAAGCTGTTGAAGATGCTTTCAGATACAGCAAACTTGTTCTTGCTACTACCACTTATAACGCAGAAATTTTCCCGTTTATGCGTGAATTCATAAATCATCTTACCGAAAGAAATTTCCAGAACAGAACTGTTGCTTTTATAGAAAACGGTTCATGGTCTCCTGTTGCAACTAAAGTTATGAAAGAGCTGCTTTCTAAATCCAAAAATCTTAAATTTACAGAAAACAATGTTACTATTATGTCTTCTTTAAGTGATGACAGCACCTCAGCTTTAAAAGAACTTTCGAAAGAGCTTTGTGAAGACTATAACATTCAGGAAAAAGCTTCAACTAATGCAAATGATTTCTCCGCACTCTTTAATATTGGTTACGGTCTTTATGTTATAACATCGAACGATGGCAAGAAAGATAACGGACTTATAGTTAACACCGTAACACAGGTTACAAACACACCAAACAGAATAGCTGTTACAATTAACAAACAAAACTATTCTCATCATGTGATAAAGCAGACAGGCAAAATGAATATAAACTGTCTTTCGATAGATGCACCGTTTAGTATATTTGAAACATTTGATTTCCAAAGTGGCAGAAATACCAATAAATTTGAAAACATTACACCTATTTATTCTGCAAATGGTTTAGCAGTTTTGCCTAAATATATAAATTCTTTTATATCGCTTAGTGTTGATCAGTATATTGATCTTGACACTCATGGTATGTTTATATGCAGTATAACATCTGCAAATGTTATTTCAGACGCTGAAACCATGACATACACATACTATCAGGAAAATGTTAAACCAAAGCCTGAAACAAAAGGCAAAAAAGGATATGTATGCAAGATTTGCGGATATGTATACGAAGGAGATACTCTCCCCGATGATTTTATATGTCCATTATGCAAACACGGAGCTTCTGATTTTGAACCCATAGGTGAATAATTAAAAAAAATTAACACTTGATTTTTCCAAAAACTTATAGTAGAATATAGAAGTTCTACGGAGGGATACCCAAGTTGGCTGAAGGGGTCGCATTGGAAATGCGGTAGGCGGGGCACTCCTCGTGCAAGGGTTCAAATCCCTTTCTCTCCGCCAAATAAAAAACACACCCAGTCGGGTGTGTTTTTTATTTCTTCGAAGTTAGGGATTTGAAGCCAATGTGGGCTGTTTTCGTTAAGAAAAAGTTGCCAGTGGCAAGTTTTTTAGAAAACAGATGCGCAGTCGGGTACCGAAATGCTTTTGCATTTGGGTCGACAAGCAGTAAGGATGCGTTAGCAGACTTATCCCTTTCTCTCCGCCAAATAAAAAACACACCTATCAGGGTGTGTTTCTTTATTTATTTCATTTTCTTTACTGACAAACTTTCTTTTTTACCCACATACATTGCTATTGTGCCAATTACTATCGCAATTGATGCACCTGCTATCACATAAGGATAAAACTGTTTATACAAAAACACGGAAATTGCTTCACCTGTCGGTCCGCCAATAATAATTGCAATTACAAATGGTATTAAAGGAATAATTCCTGCAAAAAACGAAATGGTCATCACTATTCCGTAAAGTTTGTTTAATACATCATATATTTTTTTACGCATTATTTATTCCTCCTATCCTATCAAACCGAACACCGGCAAAAGGCAAAGAATCATTACCACTGAGAGCAGATAATGAATACCTATCCATACAAAACAATTTTTAAGCGTTGGTTTTAATTCGGCTTCTGCAATACCCATACCTGTATATACACAAGCACAATATGGAGGTGTTACACCATGCATTGCACCACATACGCAAGGAAGCATAGCTGCAGCCATCATTGGATTTCCTCCTGCTGATGCTATTGCAGATATAATAATTCCACCAAATATTTTAACCTGTGTTGAACCCGGTATAAGCATACCAAGTATTGCCGTAAAGAGCGGCAAAATAAAGGCGAGTGCTACAAGTGGCATATTAAGTTCTGCCAAAAATTCTCCAATTGCAACCTCAACATTTAAAGCTTCAAAAACATTACTTACAAAATAAGCAAACATAACAAGTGCAGATGTTGGAACGACACTCATCATACTATTTTTTATTGTTTCGTAACTATATTTCAAGTTCATTTTTTTGATTGTTTCTCTTCCCGACAGCAGAACACCACAAACAACTATAAGAGACGGTATAAAAAGTAAAATGCTGTTTGAAAACGCTGATGAACCTTCACCTAATCTTTGCGTAAAGAAATCACCAAAAGTGTTGGTTAAAAAGAATGGTAAAAATACAATTATAGGCAAGAAAATTGCTTTCCAGCCATGCTTTATGGATTTCCTAAAGCTTGGTATATCTTCTTTTGCCATAGGCTTTACTTTATAATATTTGCACATAAAATATAAAGTAATAATTCTCTGTGCAACAAACCATATAGCTATTCCCCACAAAAGCATCCAGAATTGAGACATTGTGTATGTATTTGGATAAAGTTTATCAAGTGCTGCAAAAGCTATAGCTATCATTCCTGCAGGAGGAATCATATTACCCATTGTACTTGCATGTGCTTCAACATTGGCAGCTAAATGCGCAGGGAAACCTGATTTTTTCATTGCAGGAATTGTAAATACACCTGTTGTTGCAACATTTCCCGGACCGCTTCCTGACAAAGAGCCCATATATGTACTTCCAATAATTGCTACAAAACCTGCTCCACCTGTTAATCTTCCAAAAACCGAAAGAATAATTGCAATACAATCATCAATAACTGTGGTTTTTGAAAGCAATGTAGCAGATATAACAAATACGATAATGACATAAAGTGTGCTTTCTGTCATAGCGTCCCATATAAAGGAACCAACATCAGTCCATGTGCCTGTTACTGCCATTAAAACTATAAATGCTGCAAGCATACATTCATACAAAGGCCTTTTCAAAAATGAAAAGCCAATAATAGCTACAACAAACACAACTGCTAAATACATAAATTCTATTGGCAATTAAACCACTCTCCTTTTAAATATTTTTTCTGGTTATATAATAACTTGGATCAAATTTTGAAACAAGCATATCATGCCCGAATTCATCTTCAATCTTTAATGTGTCATAAACCCATGAAACAACTTCAGACATTTGTTCTTCGTTATCACATACAATGTCAATTTCACAAAATCTTTGATTTACATTTCGTGTTGCGAGGATTAAATCTCCTTCTTTAAATCTCTCAAAAGCAGATACAACATTTTTGTGTGATTTTATTTCTTCCATGCCTGAAATTTTCGTAATTGTTCCTGCTCTTAATGTTGGAAGCACCTGTGCTGCAATTTTCCCATTAAGATAAGCGTCATCAGGTCTAAAATCAACTGTTTCTACCTTACCTGTAAGTGCAAATTCAATTAAAGGTTCCATTGGATTTCTTCCAAATACGCTTTCAAACATTCTTTCATATTCACCGCCGGGTAGTCTTAAGCCAGGGTCATAAAATCTTACAGCATCTCCGTCAACAAACCCCTGCATAAATATTGGCGCATTTACAAGACCTATTGCTTCAATAAACCTTTCAACCTTTTTATGAGCTTTGTTCAAATATGTATCGGTAAACACAGACGGCGACGCAGAACCTACTGCCAGTTTATCAAGCCCATCTTCATATTTACCCAATACACGGTCAACAGTTCTTATTGTATATGCTTTTTTGTTAATAACAAGTATTGTCATAGAAAAGTCGTTTGCTTGTCCCATATATTTTTCAATGACGATTTTGCCGTTTGAGCTTTCCGTCTTTGCAAATTCTATTGCATCTTTGACTTCATCATAAGAATTACAAATTGTCTGCCCTCGTGATCCTCTTGACTCTCCAGGCTTAATCAATATAGGAAATGATACCTTTTCTCTTGCAATTTCTTCTGATTCAAAATCAGACACATCATATTCCGGAATTGTATCAACACCATTTTCTATACAACACTTTTTAAACGCACTTTTATCTGTCAGTATATGAAACTGCTCATGGTTACCAAAACAAGGTAAGCCAAGTCTCTCACACACCTCATAATAAGGTTTCTGACATGCATCTAAAGAAGTCGATATAACACCGTCTATTCCCTCTTGTTTACACATAGCTACTATTTCATCAATATCTGAAATATTGTGCATAAAATATTTATTTGCTATTTGCTTTGCCGGTGCATTTTCTACAGGTAAATAATCTGTTACATATGTAATAACACCCATTTTGTTGGCAGCTTCAACTAATTTTACATGTTGAAATGCGCCACCTATTACAAGCAATTTCTTGCCCTTAAATTTGTTCATACAACAACCTCTATTAAATATAAAAATTAACCTATTATGTATTATATCAAAAACTAGTTAAAATTTCAATAGTTAAAATAAAACCACCCTAACGGGTGGTTGTGGTTTTATTTGTTGCCTGTAATCAGCTTTGAGGGTGGATACTCTGCGTAGGCACAATTTTGACCGCTCCCAGCGGTTCCCAAAATTGTTTCCCTTACTCGAGACTTCACAGTCCAAAAATGCTACCCGCATTTTGGGCTGCTTCGCCGAACCCTTGTTTAACAACAAGGGTTCTCTCCTTACCTCTCCCACCAAACCAAAAAACCACCCTGACGGGTGGTTATGGTTTGGTGGGAGAGGGTGGATTCGAACCACCGAAG
>JAZSNJ010000080.1:0-4220 GCA_045536355.1 Clostridia bacterium
CCCGAAGGGTTAATTGACATTACTGCTGTTTTCATTTATTCTCCTTTTAAATCCAAAGCCTGATGACTTTCATCAACAACTTTTTTTACATCAAATTCAAATTCGATTTCATTTTTAGTAAGGTGCAAAAGATACTCTATATTGCCCTCAGGCCCTTTTATTGGCGAAAATGACAAATTTTTAGGGTAAAGGCCAATTCCTTTACTAAACTCTACTATACTTTCTACGACTTCATAGTGAACATTTATGTCTCTTACAACACCTTTTTTGCCTATTTTATCTCGCCCTGCTTCAAACTGTGGTTTGATTAAACAAAGTATTTCACCATTATCGCTTAAAAGCTCTTTTGCAACAGGGAGAACCAGTTTAAGTGAAATAAAAGATACATCTATTGATGCAAAATTAAGTAAAGCACCTATATCATCTTTTGTTACATTTCTTATGTTGGTGCGCTCCATATTTACGACTCTCTCATCCTGCCTTAATTTCCATGCAAGTTGACCATATCCGACATCAACAGAATAAACTTTAACTGCTCCGTTTTGAAGCATACAATCGGTAAATCCGCCCGTTGAAGCACCAATATCCATACAAACCTTGTCTTTTAAATCTACACCAAAATTCAAAATGGCTTTTTCAAGCTTTAATCCACCTCTTGAAACATAAGGGTTTAATTTGCCCCTTACTTCAACTTTATCGTCATCTTTCACCTGATAACCCGCCTTATCGGCTTTTTGGTTGTTTACATAAACATTTCCTGCCATTATAATGCTTCTTGCTTTTTCACGGCTTTCTGCCAAAGCATTTTCAAATAAGTATACATCAAGTCTTGTTTTCATTAGTTTCCCAACCTTTTTTCAAGGGATTTTGAGTCAATTTCAAGCATTTTAAAAAGCTCATCCACACTTCCGTGTGTTACAAAACTATCAGGGCCTAAACTTTCTGATTTAACATAAATTTCTCTTCTTGTCAGTTCTCGGTTTATTATATCAAACAGTCCGCCTTTTACAACATTGTCTTCTACGACTATAAGTCTTTTGGTTTTTTGAACCGATTTTACTATCTCATCAATATCAAGCGGCAAAACAGAATTTAGGTGAATATGGTCCCCGTCAAACTCTGCTTTTAACACTTCCCCTGTCATTTGCGATGCTGTTACAACTGTAACTGAATTTCCCTCTCGTAAAAGCTTTGCTTTATATATGTCAGTAGTTTCTTCACCACATGGTGCTAATCCTCTTGGATATCTTATTGCAACAGGTCCTTTTTCAAAATATGCAGTCTCTACTGCTTTTTCAAGTTCTTTTTTAGTATAAGGCGTAAAGATTTTCATATTCGGAATATGACTTAAAAACGAAATATCAAACACCCCGTGGTGAGTTTCACCATCATGCCCTGTGATACCTGCACGGTCAATCATAAACACTACATGAAGGTTTTCGAGTGCAACATCGTGTATAATATTATCATATGCCCTTTGCAAAAATGTTGAATAAATAAATACAAAAGGTACTTTCCCTGAGCAGGAAAGCCCTCCCGCAAAGGTTACTGCATGTCCCTCACTTATACCAACATCAAAAAATCTTTGAGGTAGTTTGTCTTTAAATGGTAAAAGCCCTGTAGAATCTGCCATTGCAGCACAGATTGCTGTTACATCATTATGCTTTAAAGCAAGATTTAACACTACTTTTCCTGCTATATATGAATAGCTGCTTTTATTTAAAGAATAATTTATCGGTTTATCTAAATTAAAGTTTGAAACGCCGTGATACTGGTCAGGATTCTGTTCTGCAAAGCTGTAACCCTTGCCCTTTGTTGTTATAGCATGAATTAAAACAGGTCTTTTTAAAGATTTTGCTCTTTCAATAACCGAAGTTAAGGTTTTAATGTCATGCCCGTCAACAGGACCTAAATACAAAAATCCCAAATCGTCAAAAATTGTGGTGGGAATAATTGCGTGTTTTACATTAAGTTTAGCGTTCATTAAAAAGTGAGATATGTCTTTTCCTATAACAGGAATTTTATTAACTGCTGTTTTAACCTTGTCTTTTGCCAAACCATATCCAGGCGCTGTTCTTATTTTTGTTAAGTAATTATTAATATTTCCAACGCTGTTTCCGATTGACATATTATTGTCATTTAATACAACAATTAAGTTTGTTTTTGAGCGACCTGCGTTATTTAATGCTTCTAAAGAAAGTCCGTTAGAAATTGAAGCATCACCTACAACTGCAACCGCATAATTGTCTTTTTTATCAAGTTTATTTGAAACCGAATATGCATAGGCAACAGAAACAGCTGTTCCTGCATGGCCTGTGTCAAACGCATCATACTCACTTTCAGATATTTTAGGAAAGCCAGATATTCCTCCAAAGGTGCGAACCTTTTTCATTTCTTCACGGCGCCCTGTTAACATTTTATAAACATAGCTTTGATGCCCTACATCAAAAACTATTTTGTCCTCCGGAAGTTTAAAACTTTTAAGTAAGGCTACTGTAAGTTCAATCACACCAAGATTTGAAGCTAAGTGTCCCCCGGTTTTCGATATGTCTTTTATAAGCTCCTGCCTTACTTCATCACAAAGCATATTAAGCTTATGAGGACTTAAAGCTTTTACATCATCAGGAGTGTTTATTTTATCTAAAATCATTGACATTTAATTTGTGCCCCTTATTTTTTTAAGCTGAAAAAGCTTATAATTTTACCTGCCGTAAAAACAATTTTCTGGTTTTTAGAAATTGCTACTGTTTTTCCCATAGCCTTTCCGCCAACCGTAAGTGCTGAAACTGCACCTAGTATACATAAAGACAAAAGCATACTTTTTGTGTTAAAATCCGAAATGTTTAAAGCTGCTATCATTATACTTGAAATGCTTCCACTTATGATACCGCATACATCACCTATAACATCGTTACAGATGTTTGATACCTTTTCGGCATTTTTAATGAGGGTAAGACTTTGTTTTGCTCCCCTTACCTTATCTGATGCCATTGCGTGAAATGTTATTTCAGAAACACTTGTAACAGCCACGCCCAATATATCAAATACAATACCTACAAGTATTACAAAAACTATAAGGAAAAATCCGTATATTACAGGAATTCCCTCTAAAACTACATCAGATAAAAACTGCATGGTAACTGCAAGTATGAATGTTAAAAGAGTTATTCCTACTACATAAAACTTGTCGGTTTTCTTTTGTTTTGTGTTTTTTGCCATAATTATCACTCGTTTTTAAAATTTGTTGTGGCAGTATGCGCGGTTAAATTTACGGCTTAGGTCGGGTTGGATTTCCCGACTGTCTTCCCGCTCGTCGCCAATACGGGAGGTTTCCCATTAAAGACAGCCCCGGATAGGTACCCGATTGCCACTTAGTCCGCACTGTAATCCCGCACATACCAGATAACACGAAGAAAACTTAATTCCTCCGCCAACAGTCTAGAAGATTTCCTTAACAGTCTTTTACGCTCTTAGCCTCTTTTGCAGATATGGTTTCACAGAGCAATAACCTTTAAAAACCGGCCGAGTTTTTAAAAGGCCTGATCCCTGATCCGCCACAGCCACTCAAGGCAGGCTACTCTGCCCACAGCGAAATCTCACCGCAAAGCAGGTTTAATCCTGTGTCGTACCATTCACCGAAGGGAGCTTCACAGCTCCAACATGCAGTTAATGGCACAAGCACAGGTCTCCACGGTAAAAGGGTGTGCAGTTGCATGCCATTGCAACCCGCCCTTAAACCTTAACTTCCAGCACCAACCCTAAACTGGGCGTATAAAGCCGGCACCAGAAACTTCATCGATGTGCCCTTCAACGGATTTTTAGGCCCGTCCTGGGAACATAAAAGCCTGACTAGAATACTGCGCCACTTGCTTAAACATCAAAAGATGTAAAAACAGTCATTCTTATTTATTGTATAGTATAACATAAATATTGCATAAAGTAAACATATTTTTAGTTACTTTCCACCTTATATATGCACAATTTTGCAAAAAAAAATAAGGGGATGTAAAAAAAGTCCAGACCGCAAAAAGGCGATAATAATTTGGACTATAGGTAGTTTTTAATTTAAAAAAATTATTAATTTGGTTGAAAAATCTCATTTTACTCGATTTTTCTTATTTTTAAGCCTTTTTGCTATGTCCCAACTTCACTACTCGGCGTACCTTTGTACGCCTTCGGGTGCCCTTCGGTTCAGTTTGAACATTCTGAAACATTTTTTC
>JAZSNJ010000124.1:0-4382 GCA_045536355.1 Clostridia bacterium
TACCTTAATTTGACCTGGATATTCAAGTTCGCTTTCAATACGCTTAACAATATCTCTTGCCATTAAAGTAACTTCATCATCATTAATCATATCAGGCTTAACCATAATTCTAACTTCACGACCTGCCTGAATAGCAAATGAATGTTCAACACCTTCAAAATCGTTTGCGATTTCTTCAAGTTTTTCCAAACGCTTGATATATGTTTCAACATTTTCTCTTCTTGCACCAGGTCTTGCAGCTGAAATAGAGTCAGCCGCCTGAACAATAAATGCAAGTGGGGTAGTTGCTTCAACATCACCGTGATGCGCATGAACTGCGTGAATGATATCCTGATTTTCTTTGTGTTTTCTTAAAATATCAACACCGATTTCAATATGTGAGCCTTCGATTTCATGGTCAACAGCTTTACCGATGTCGTGCAAAAGTCCTGCCCTTTTAGCCATTGTTACATCAACACCAAGTTCACTTGCCAGTATACCTGAAAGCTGAGCAACTTCGATAGAATGTTTTAAAACATTCTGGCCGTAACTTGTTCTGAATTTAAGCTTACCCAAAAGCTTAATAATATCAGGATGAAGACCGTGAACGCCTGTATCAAATGTTGCTTTTTCACCCTCTTCTTTGATGGTGTTGTCAACATCTCTTTTAGCTCTTTCAACCATTTCTTCAATTCTTGCAGGGTGGATTCTTCCATCTGCAATAAGTCTTTCTAATGAAACTCTCGCAATTTCTCTTCTTATCGGGTCAAATCCTGAAATAACAACAGCTTCAGGAGTATCGTCAATAATAAGGTCAATACCTGTTAAAGTTTCAAGTGTTCTGATGTTTCTTCCTTCTCTGCCGATGATTCTTCCTTTCATATCATCGCTTGGAAGATTAACAACAGAAATTGTTGATTCTGCTACATGGTCAGCAGCGCATTTTTGAATAGCAGCACTTAAAATGTTTCTTGCTTTTTTCTCTGATTCTTCTTTAATGTTTGCTTCTGCTTCTCTGATTTTAATAGCAGCTTCATGCTTAATTTCGCTTTCCATATTGGAGAGCAAGTAGTCTTTCGCTTCTGCAGCAGTAAATCCTGAGATTTTTTCTAAAACTGCAATTTGATCTTTGAGTGTTTGTTTAACCTGTTCTTTTACTACCTCAACTTCTTTTAATTTTTCGTTGAGGAGCTCGTCTTTTTTGTCTAATGTTTCTGATTTTTTCTCTAAAGATTCTTCTTTTTGCTGATTGCGGCGTTCCTGTCTTTGAACTTCCGCTCTTCTTTCTTTGATTTCTTTGTCAAGCTCTGCCTTTAAACTGTGATTTTCTTCTTTAGCTTCAAGTAAAATTTCTCTTTTTTTGTTTTCAGCGTTTTTAATAGCTTCATTTACAATATTTCTGGCTTGTTGTTCTGCACCGCCGATTTCACCCTCAGCTACTTTTTTTCTATAAGCCATACCACCGAAAAAAGCAAGAGCTGCACATACTACAATCAATACAATCCAAATAATTGTATTCATAATATACACCTCCATGCAAATGTTTTCAGTTATTAAATTGGTTTTATCTTAAAAAAGAACTTTAAATACACAAAAAGATACTTATATTTTACCTTGTTTTTGTCTTCTTGTCAAGAAAAAGGAGTATATTTATTTAATTAATTTTATAGCGCCTTTAAAATTATCAATCTGAATTTTTTCGTTACCTTTAGTGTGTTCACCGTCTAAAGACCAGTCAAAAGCATCTTTTGTTTCAACAGTAACAGAACTTGCAGTAAAGAATTCAAACAAATTATTGTTTGAAAAATCAGAGTTTGCAAGAGCTAATAAAAGCTGTTGAACATCTATAGGATTTGCAGGATTTTTAACTAAAAGCACTTCAAATAAACCATCATCTAATTTTACCAAAGAGGGGTTTAGTTTTAAAAATCCACCTATTGATGTAGTGTTGCTTATTGAACCAAATAAATAATCGCCCTCGTAAACTTTACCGTCGGCAGTGAATTTTACATGGTATGGTTTAATCTGTGTCAAGTCTTTGATTCCTTCTAAAATATAAGCAAAGTGGCCTAAAGTGTTTTTATTTGCCTGAGGAGTCTGGTAGCTTGTTTGGGTAAATGCACCAAACGATGCAACATAGCAAAAATATTCTGAACCGAAAAGCCCAAGGTCAAGACTTACACTCTGACCTTTTGCAATACTCTCTGCACACTTTTTGATATCTTTTGAAAGCCCTGCAGTGGAAGCAAAATCGTTGGTACTTCCTGAAGGAATGTATCCTATAGGCACAGGATTTTTAGAGGTCATAATACCGTTTATAACTTCGTTTAATGTTCCATCCCCGCCACAGCATACCAAAAAGTCATACTGCTTTTTAGAAAGAGCTTCTTTGGCAATCTCTTTTGCGTGATTGTGTTTTTGTGATACAGCAACAGATACTTCATATCCTGATGAATAAAAAGCGTTAACTATATCAAAAAGAGCAGTTTTTGTTTTCATTTTTCCTGCTTTAGGATTAATAATAAGAAGTATTTTTTTCAAAACTTATATCACACCTTTATAAATTCATTAGTTTCTAGTAAGTAAAGGTAAGCGCTAACATTTCTAGTGTTATGCATAATGCTAACAGCTTTTTTATAAAACTCTAACTGGGTTTTATACTGCTTTAGTGTTTCATTATTAATTTTTTTGTTAGTTTTAAAATCAAGAATTATATACTCATTACCTACTTTAAAATAACAGTCAATAACGCCCTGAAGCTGAATTTTATGCATCTGTTTTACAAAAACATCTGAAAGTAAAATGTTAAATGATTTTTCTTTATAAACCTCTCCTGAATTTTTAAATTTAGCACCTAAATCAGTGTTTAAAAATGCCCACACCTTATTTATGTCAATTAAGTCGGCTTCGTTTTGTGTGATAATGCCGGAAGTTACCATGTCGCAAAGAGCACTAGTGATGTCATTTAAAGAGTTTATTAAAGAAAAATCGGTTTTTTCCATAAAGAAGTGAAATACATTTCCAAATGTAAGAGAAGGGGCTTCATCAAATGTGAGAAGTTTGATTTCAGGCTCAAAAAATTCTTTTTCCTTGCTTTCCTCATCTTTAAATTTTTTAATTTCAGACACCGAGTATTTTAAAAACAAATTGCTTTTCTCTTTAGGATAAGCATAGTTTAATGTGTCAAAAATTTCTTGATTATAGCTTTCTTCTAGTAATTTTTCTTTGTTTTCCTGTTTAACTGAAAATGTTTCAGGCTGTTCTAAAAACTTAATATTAATCAAAGCCTTGCTTTCTATTTCTTTTGATATATTTGTTCTGTAAGCTCTAAAGGCTTCTGTCCTGTAAAGAGCACCGAAAATAAGTTTTAAGTTTGAATTAAAGCCCAAAACTGTTTCTGAAGGTAACATTAAATTTTTAGTATAACCACATTGTTGTAATGACTCAATAAAATCATCTTTATTTTTTACAGAGCCTATTAAAATAAGTTTTTCTCTTGCACGGGTAAGTGCAACATATAAAATTCTCATTTCCTCTGCAAAATGTTCAAGCTTGTTTGTAAGCCTGATTGCCTGTTTTAAAGGAGAAGAAATTTTAACATTATTGTTAAAATCGGTGTAGTCAATTCCAACCCCTGTTTTTTTGTGAAGAAGAACAAATTTCTGGGCGTCAATATCCTTAAAGTTCTCTTTACCAAGACGGGGAATAATTACAACAGGATATTCTAAACCCTTACTTTTGTGTATGGTAGTAATTTTAACTGCATCTGTGCTTTCAGGGAAAATTTTTGGTGCTCCGGGCTGACTTTTGGCAGACTTTATACGGTCAATATGTCTTATAAACCCAAACAGCCCCTTAAATTCACCTGCTTCAAAATGCTCAGCGGAAAGCTTCAAATGATTTAAGTTTGAAAGCCTTTGTGTGCCTCCCGGCATTGATAAAATAAACTCTGAATAATTGTGGGAAATATCAATGTCTTCTATAATATCACGAATGCTTAAATATTTAGTTTTGTTTTTGTATTCTTTAAGTTCTTCTAAAAACGAAGAAACTTTTTTGTTTTCTTCATCAGTTCCCGAAAAGTTTTTAAGACAATCGAAAAAGCTTATCTTGTCAGTAGTCTTTTTTATTTTAACTAAAAAGTTATCATCAAATTCAAAAAAAGCACTTCGAAGAACAGATGCCAAAGGTATGTCCTGATAAGGATTGTCAATTATCCTTAAATAATTTAACATAACCGAAACTTCTGTTGAATCAAGCAACACAACATCAGAATTATCATTAATAACAGGTATTCCTGATTTTGTTAAAATATCCGCAAAAACTTCGGCAGTATTTTTCGCAGTTCTTAATAAAACAGAAATGTCGCTGTATTTTAAAGGTCTTTTATCTTTTAAGTCGGA
>JAZSNJ010000075.1:0-2524 GCA_045536355.1 Clostridia bacterium
GACAAGCCTGTTTTGGTTGACAAATATATAATGGGTAAAGAAGTTGAAGTTGATGCAGTGTGCGATGGCAAAGATGTTTTCGTTCCGGGCATTATGGAACTTGTTGAAAGAACAGGTGTTCACTCGGGCGACTCTATAAGCGTTTACCCAACCTTTAGCATTTCAGAAAAAGTAAAAGAAACAATTTTGGATTATACCAAAAAATTAGGTCTTGGCATTGGAATTGTGGGACTTTATAACATTCAGTTTATTGTAGATGAAAATGACAATGTGTTTATAATTGAAGTTAACCCTCGTTCATCAAGAACAGTTCCATTTTTGTCAAAAGCAACAGGTTATTCTTTAGCAGACATTGGAACAATGGCAATACTGGGGAAATCGTTAAAAGAACAGGGCATAACTGAAATTTATCCTCAGGAAAAAGAAAGATATTATGTTAAAGTTCCTGCATTCTCATTTTCAAAACTTCACGGACTTGATGCATATCTTTCACCTGAAATGAAATCAACAGGCGAAGCAATAGGCTACGATAAAAAGGTTACAAGAGCTCTTTATAAAGCACTTCAGGCATCAGGCATGAATGTTATAAACTACGGTGCAGTATTAGTTACTGTTGCAGACTCCGACAAAGAAGAAGCACTTCCTTTAATAGAAAGATTTTATAATATGGGCTTTAACATTGAAGCAACCGAGGGTACAGCAGCATTTCTTAAAAAGCACGGAATTAAAACAAAGGTAAGACAAAAAATCAGCACAGGCTCTGATGATATCTTAAAGGCTATAAGACAGGGCTATATCACCTATATTATTAATACTAAAGATGTAAGCACAGCAACAGGCGACAAGTTTTCTGACGGTCAGGTAATAAGAGAATGTGCAGTAGAAAACAATGTAACAACCTTTACAGCACTTGACACCGTTCGTGCACTTTTGGATGTATTAGAGGAAATTACAATGTCAATTTCAACAATTGATGCAAAATAAAGAGCCGAAAGGAAAATATTATGAGGCAGTTAATGTTTGATATAACAAAAAATGTTCCTTTAACTGAAAATGTAATGCTTATGACTCTTTCGGGTGATACAAAAGACATTACAAAACCGGGGCAGTTTATAAATATTTTAATTGACGGACTCTTTTTAAGACGCCCTATTTCAGTTTGCGATGTAAACGGAAATGAACTTACCATTATATACAAAATAGTGGGAAAAGGAACAGAAAAATTAAGCAAAATGGGAAAGGGAAGCCTTGATATTTTATCAGGACTCGGAAACGGATATGACACATCGCTTTCAGGCGACACCCCGCTCTTATTAGGTGGCGGTGTTGGCGTTCCCCCTTTATACTTACTTGCAAAAACCTTAATAAAAGAGGGCAAAAAACCAACAGTTATTTTAGGCTTTAACAAAAAAGAAGAAATCTTTTTATATGATGAATTTAAAGCACTTGGTATAGATGTTTTTGTTACAACTGTTGACGGGTCTTTCGGCACTAAAGGTTTTGTTACAGATAAAGCAAAAGAATTAGATTATTCTTATTACTTTACCTGCGGACCAGAGCCCATGCTTAAAGCAGTTTATAACACATTAAAAACCAGTGGGCAGCTTAGCTTTGAAGAAAGAATGGGTTGTGGTTTTGGCGCTTGTATGGGTTGTTCTTGTGAAACCATTTTCGGGAACAAGAGAATCTGTAAAGAAGGCCCTGTTCTTAAAAAGGAGGAAATTTTATGGAAAGATTAAAAGTAAACCTTTTGGGAACAGAAATTTCAAACCCCATAATTCCTGCAAGTGGCACCTTTGGTTTTGGTTATGAATTTGCAGAACTTTATGATATTAATATTTTAGGTACATTCTCATTTAAGGGAACAACAAAAGACCCTCGCTTTGGAAACCCAACTCCAAGAATTGCAGAATGTGAAAGTGGTATGATAAACGCAGTGGGACTTCAAAATCCCGGTGTTGAAAAAGTAATAAGCGAGGAACTTCCAAAACTTAAAAAATGTTTTAACAAAAAAGTTATGGCAAATGTAAGTGGATTTTCGGTTGAAGATTATGTTTACACCTGCGAAAAAATAGATAAGTGCGACCAGGTAGGCTGGATTGAAGTAAACATAAGCTGTCCTAATGTTCACGGTGGCGGAATGAGCTTTGGTACAAGTGAAGAATCGGCATTTGAAGTAACAAAAGCAGTTAAAAAAGTTACCACAAAACCTGTAATATTAAAACTTTCGCCTAATGTAACCGATATTACAAAAATAGCTAAAGCCTGTGAACAAGGCGGGGCAGACGGTATAAGCCTTATAAATACACTGCTTGGAATGAGAATAGATTTAAAAACCAGACAGCCTGTTATAAAAAATAAAATGGGCGGATTTTCAGGAAAAGCCATTTTCCCTGTTGCAGTAAGAATGGTATATCAGGTAAAAAATGCAGTTTCAATTCCTGTTATCGGAATGGGGGGAGTATCTTCTGCTGAAGATGTAGTAGAAATGATGATGGCAGGTGCAACAGCAGTACAAATCGGC
>JAZSNJ010000013.1:0-7945 GCA_045536355.1 Clostridia bacterium
TAATTTTGCCATTTATGCCAACTATGGTAATGGTAGCACTATGTTTATATATGCTTATGGTACTTTTAAGCAAAATTTTTCTTGGATTTCATAATACATCATATAAAAATCCTATTGATATTTTAGTTTTAATTTTTGCTGGTGTATACTGTTTAGGGGTAATCGCATCTTTAGATTTTGTTTCAAGTTTAAAATCTGTTCTTGTATATGAATCTTTTATATTGTTCTATTTTGTGATAACAAGATTTATTGATACAAAACAAAAACTAATTTCAATTATTCATTTATTTACATTTGCTTCGCTTCCTGTTTCGGCTTACGGAATTTTCCAAAAACTTACAGGATTTGATAATCAAAACACATGGGTTGATACTGAAATGTTCGAATCAATACAAGGAAGAATTGTTTCATTTTTTGAAAACCCTAATGTATACGGTGAATATCTTATCATTGCTATAATGGTTTCTTTATTAAGCTTATTGTTGTTTAAACACAAAAGATATAAATTAATATCATTTGTTTCATTAATGCTTAACTTTTTGTGTTTGATTTTAACTTATTCAAGAGGTTGTTGGATCGGTGTAATGGTGTCAGCGTTGGTGTTTTTATTACTCTTTAACAGAAAGCTGTTCCTTTCCGGAGCAGTTTTGGGGGTTGCCTCTATACCATTTTGGCCGGAGTCAATAATTACAAGAATAACAAGCGTAGGTAACATGGCTGATTCTTCTACATCTTACAGAGTTTATATCTGGAAAGGTACTTTAAGAATGCTGAAAGATTATTGGCTTACTGGTGTCGGAGTAGGGCAGGAGGCCTTTAATAAAGTCTATCCGGGATATTCATACTCAACGGTTATTGCACCTCATGCACACAACCTGTATCTTCTTATAATGTCAGAATTAGGCTTGGTGGGAATTTTTTCTTTTTTGTGTTTAGTTGCATTTGTATTTAAAAAATTATATGTAGCATATAAAAATACAACTGATAAAGAAATTAAACTTTTATCTTCTGGAATTATTTGCGCATTATTAGGTTTTTTAGTACAGGGAATTTTTGATAATGTATGGTATAATTACAGAGTATTTCTTCTATTTTGGATTTTCATTGCTATATCATCAGTTATATATAATATTTTTAAAAAGGAAAATAAGATATGATTAAAATAGTTAATGTGTCTTCAGATACAAATATAGGTGGTGCAGGTAGATGTATACTTGCATTTCTAAAAAACTTTGACAGAGATCAGTTTGATGTGTCGGTTATAGTTCCCAGGAGCAGTATGTTAATTGAGCAAGTAGCACAGCTCAATATTAAATATTACGAGATGGATGGTATAGGGGAAAAATCTTTTTCAGTTTCAACAATTAAGAAGTTTATTAAAATTTTTAAAAGAATTAAGCCTGACATAGTTCATGCTCATGCTTGTTTATCGGCTAGAATTGCTGCAAAATTGTGTAAAATTAAAGTGGTCTACACAAGACACAGTGTATTCCCAAATTCACCATTTATAACAAAAGGTCTTGGTAAACTTGTAACCGGAGCTGTTAATAATTCAACCAGTGATACAGTTATTGCTGTTGCTGATGCTGCAAAAGATAATTTAACTGAAACAGGTGTCAGAGAAGATAAAATCCGAGTTGTTAAAAACGGTGTGTCTCCGCTTGAATTAGTTGACACAAATGAATTTAAAGAAAAATATAATTTGAAAGATAAATTTGTTTTTGGTATGATAGCCAGGGTGGAAGAGATAAAAGGTCATGACCTGTTCATAGATGCAGCAGTTAATATTCACCAATCGTTTCCTAACACTGCCTTTTTGATATGTGGAACAGGAACCTATTATGAGCACATAAAAAACAAAATCGCTGAGCTTGGTGCGGAAAAATATATTATACTTACGGGTTATATTTCGGATGTTACAACAGCAATGAATGCTATTGATGTAAATGTTAATGCATCATTTGGTACAGAAGCCACAAGTCTTTCACTTCTTGAAGGAATGAGCATTGGAAAGCCTATAATTGCCTCAAATTACGGCGGCAATCCTGAACTTGTAATTGAAGGAGAAAATGGAGTTCTTTTTGAAACAAAAAATTCAAAAGATCTGGAAGACTGTATGAAAAAAATTTTGGAGAACGAAAACTTTTATGTTGCATTGAGCTTCACTGCTAAAAAAATATTTTTTGAAAAATATACTTCAGAAATTTACACTAAGAATATAGAAAATATATATTCGGAATTGATGAAAGGGGATAACTTTGATGAAGAAATTCAATTATATTGATGTTATCATTGTAATTGTTGTTGCAGTAATTGCTATAGTTGGTGCTGTAACCGTAATGACGCTTCGTGATGAAAAGGGAGGAGCAGGACTAAAATCTAATATGAGTGGACTTAAAACCATCAGATATGAGGTTTTGTTTGAAGAAATTGAAGATTATCTTGCAGATGAACTCAAAGAGCAAAAAGAAATTTACGCTGTTGATGCAAATGAGCATATAGGAAAAGTTATTAATGTTACAATCGAACCATATACAGAAACGGATGTTAATTTAACTACCGGTGAAGTTTACTCTTTAGAAAAACCTGAATCATATAACTGTTATTTAACTATTGAGGCAGACGGAACTATTTTAAATAATGGATCTTTTAAAATCGGCGTTGCTGAGCTTTATCCTACCAAAGAATTAAATTTATGTGGTCAGCATTTTTATTCTAAAGGGAAAATCTGGAATATAGTTGAGGTGAAATGATGAAAAAGTTAAACATATTAGACCTTATTATTATTTTTGTAATAATATTTGTACTTGCCTTTGGTGTTTGCCGTATATTCTTTTTCGGTAAATCATCAGGTAGCGATAATGCAAAAAACGCTTCAAAAATTATATCCGATAAAGCTGTTGCAACTACAACATTTGAAATCAAGAAGTTGAAAAATATAGCTGCGGATGCTATTTTAGAAGGTGTTGCCTGTTATGATGATAAAGGCAACTACATGGGAGAAATTAAAGAAGTAACTAAAAAAGTGTATTATGAATACAATGTTAATGAATATAACAAATTTGTTAAGAGTACTTTTCATGACAGAATTACTGTTAACTTTAAAGTAGACGTTCCTGGGAGAGCAACTTATTCGGGTTTTGTATGTCAGGATATGAAACATCTTGGCGTTGGTGCAATTAAATATGTTGTAGTAAATGGAATTAAACTGGAAGCAGCAGTTTCGGATATTGAAGTTTCATATTAATCTTTGTTTTATTGACAATATCACTATTATGTGGTAGTATGTTTTTAATATTTCAGGGCGGGGTGCAACTCCCCACCGGTGGTAAAGCCCACGAGCCTTTTGGTTGATTTGGTGAAATTCCAAAGCCGACGGTTATAGTCCGGATGATAGAAATATTTATATATTTATTCTGTCTTTTAAATTGCCTTGGAATATATTATCTAAGGCAATTTTTAAGGAGAGGAATATTATGAAAAATAAAAAAATTGTTTATATTGGCATGTTATCTGCACTTGCATTTATACTTTATTCACTTGAAATCAGCGTAGGTTTTTTATTTCCGGCGACTCCATTTTTAAAAATTGATTTTAGTGATGTTCCTGCTTGTGTAGGAGCTTTGGGTTTTGGCCCTGTTTTTGGTGTTTTAGTTGAGCTTATTAAAAACATTTTACATATATTCATAACTAAAGAACCTGCTTTTTCAGGTGAACTTGGTAATTTCTTATCTGGTATTGCAATGTTACTACCCTTATCACTGATTTTAAGGGAAAAATATTCAGTAAACCGCAAGATATCAGCAATATTAGTTTCTGCTGTTTGTCCGGCAATTGTGATGATTTTCATAAATTTATATATAACATTACCTTTATATGGAATAAATGATGTTTCAACAAAGACTACTATGATGTTTGCAGGATTTATTCCTTTTAATCTTATTAAAGGAATAGTGATTTCTCTTATATCTGTTATTGTATTTGATATTTTGAAGAAAAACAAAATATTTAAATAATTATTTTGCACCAATAGCTCAGTAGGATAGAGCAACGGTTTCCTAAACCGCAGGTCGGGGGTTCGAATCCCTTTTGGTGCGCCAGTTGTAAGCAACATTTTATTTTTTGTATAATGTTGCTTACAACAAAAAATGATGAAAGGTAGTATAAATTACTATGCCAACGAACAACAGATTAAAAAATTGTGATTTTGTTAAATGCATACTTATGATATGTGTGGTAATTTACCATAGTATTTTATATTGGAACGGAACATGGGGGCATGACATAGTTGAGCTTAACACCGAGTCAAACGGACTGAATTTATTGGGCCAGTGGTTAAACACATTCCACATATATGCATTTACGCTAATTTCTGGTTATATCTTTACATATATTAAGCTGCAAAAAGGTGGATACAACAACTTTAATGCTTTTGTAAAAACTAAGTTTTTGCGTCTCATCGTACCTTTTATTTTTGTTTGTGTTGTATGGGCAATTCCGGTTGGCGTTTATTATTTTAATTATGACTTTAGAGATATTTTCTATAGATATATTTTGGCAACAGCACCTAATCAGTTATGGTTTCTTTTGATGCTTTTTAATGCATTTATAATATCTTATTTTATGATTGGTTTTTGGCAAAAACATAATTTTTTAGGTTTAATTAGTGTTATAATTTTACATGTAATCGGACTTGTTTTACCTTCACACTTTATGATTGCCAAAGCTTTAAGATTTTTAATATTCTTTTATTTAGGGTTTTATTTAAGACATAAAGAAAATAGCGTATTCTGGAAAATACCAAGTGCTATATATTTAATGTTAAGTATTGGTGTTTTCGTAGTAACACGCCTACTTTATTTAGTAGGATCATCACCGATACTTGAAATATTATTTTATGGAGTTAATATAATTTTACAGTGTATTTGTTCTGTTTCGATGTTTATACTTTTAGTCAGACTTGCTGATAAAATCAATTGGACCAATAAAGTCTTTATGTTTATAAGTAACAAAAGTATGATTATTTATATGTTCCATCAGCAGTTTATTTATTTTACACTTTGTTCATTTACAGGACTTTCTAATCCATGGCTTCATTCCTTAATTAATTTTATTTTTTCAATGGGAATGTCTTTAATATTTGCACTTATATTAAAAAGATTTAAAATTACAAGATTTCTTATTGGAGAAAAAATATAATTAAGTTAACTTACTATTGATTTTTTAAATTAATTGTTGTATTATATTTTGTGTTAATAAACTATTTTAAGGAGAAATGTATATGAAGAAAATCTACGAGGGCAAAACTAAAGATGTATACAGTCTTGATAATGGGAATGTAATGCTTAAATTCAAAGATGACTGTACAGGAAAAGACGGCGTGTTTGATCCGGGTGAAAATACTGTTGGTTTAACAATCGAAGGTATTGGTAAAGAAAATCTTAAAACTTCAGTTTATTATTTCAATATGCTTAAAGAAGCAGGTATTAAAACCCATTATGTAAATGCTGATATTGAAAATGCTACTATGGAGGTTCTTCCTGCAACTGTTTTTGGACATGGACTTGAAGTAATTTGCCGTTTAGTTGCAACTGGCAGTTTTGTAAGAAGATATGGTGAATATATTAAAGATGGTACAGTTTTAGAAAATGGTTATGTAGAATGTACATTTAAAAATGATGAAAAAGGTGATCCATTAGTAACTTCTGAAGGCTTAGCTGCTCTTGGAGTTATGTCGCCCCAAATGTTTGACAGCATGAAAGAACAAACACTTAAAATTACAAAAATCGTTGCCGATGACCTTAAATCAATAGGACTTGATTTATGGGACATAAAATTTGAATTTGGATATAACAATGGTGAAGTCATATTAATTGACGAAATTGCATCAGGTAATATGAGAGTATATAAAGGCGATAAAATTGTTGAACCTGTTGAATTAACAAAATTAATCTTAAACAGATAAATTTAAAGGCTGCTTTGCAGCCTTCTTAAATTTTTAATAATTGACAAATAGTAGCAATTGTGATAATATAGTATCAATTACTAGATAATCTGTTCTGGGGGCGACAAAATATGACAAAAACTAAAGAAAAACAAACTCTGGGAGAGGAGATTTCAAACTCTGTATCACATGGTGTTGGTGCGCTTTTATCTATTGCAGGGACGGTAGTTTTAATTGTTAAAGCAGCAATTTACGGCACTGCAATTGATGTAGTTTCATGTGCTTTATATGGAAGCAGTTTGATTCTGTTATATATATTTTCAACATTATATCACTCTCTTACCAATAAAACTGCCAAATATGTTTTTAAGGTTTTCGACCACTGTTCTATTTTTTTACTTATATTGGGCAGTTATATTCCTATTTGTTTATCGTTTATCGGCGGAGCAAAAGGCTGGGTGCTTTTTGGAATTAATTGTGCTGCTGCTATTTTAGGAATTGTCTTAAATTCAATCAATCTTTTTAAATGGAAAAAACTTTCAATGATTTTATATCTTGTTATGGGTTGGTCAATCTTAATGACTATTGGTGATATTATTTTTAATGTTTCGTTAGGCGGGATTTTATTGCTTACGGGCGGTGGAATAATGTATACTGTAGGAATTTTGTTTTACAAAGCAAAACACATTAAATATATGCATTTTATATGGCACTTATTTGTTTTAGCAGGAAGCATACTGCAATTCTTTTTTATGCTTAACTATTGTTTTTAAGGAGTTTATAATGGTAATACTTGCATCCGCATCACCAAGAAGAAAAGAATTATTAAAATTAATTACTAATGATTTTAAAATTATTCCAAGTAATGCTGACGAAAATATTCCCGGCGAATATACACCAGAAGAATTAACAAAAGAATTAAGCAGAATTAAAGCTATAGATGTTTTTAATAAAATAAAAAACAACACAGATATAATCATTTCAGCTGATACTGTTGTTTCGATAAATAATAAAGTTTTAGGCAAACCTAAAGATGAAGATGATGCATTTCAAACACTTAAATTATTATCTGGTAATGTTCACAGTGTTTATACTGGTGTTACAATTATAAAAGGAAATTATAATGAAACATTTTCTGTAAAAACGGATGTTTATTTTTATCCTTTAACTGATGATGACATTAAAGCATATATTAATATTGGCGAATTTAAAGACAAGGCAGGATCTTATGGTATTCAAGGATTTGGCGGTTTGTTTGTAGAAAAAATAGTAGGGGATTATAATAATGTTGTTGGGCTACCTGTAGGTGAGCTTAATTTAAAATTAAAAAACTTAGGCCTTAACACGGATTAAAATCCGTGTTTTATTTTTATAAAAATCTTGTTAATAAAACAAGTTGGTGCTATAATAAATTTAAATCAATTTATAAAGGTGGATTTTATATGTTATTTGGTGGTTTTCAAAAACTGACATTACTTGATTATCCGGGAAAGGTTGCTTGTACTGTTTTTACAAAAGGATGTAATTTTTATTGTCCGTTTTGTCATAATGCATATTTAGTTAATTTAAATGGTAATGAAGAAAATATTACTGAAGATGAAGTTTTATCTTATCTTTCAAAGAGAACAGGCATTTTAGAAGGTGTATGTATAACTGGAGGAGAACCCCTTTTACATGAAGATACACAAAAATTTATTGAAAAAGTAAAAGAGCTTGGCTTTTCAGTAAAGCTGGATACAAATGGCAGTTTCCCAGACAGACTTAAAAACCTTATTGGCGAAGGATTAGTTGATTATGTTGCAATGGATATTAAAAATTCGTTTGAAAAATATCAGTTAACAGCGGGATGCGATAATCTTAATATTAATGATATTAAAACAAGTATCAATTATTTGATTAACTGTAAAATTGATTATGAGTTCAGAACAAACGTTGTAAATGAATTACATGAGGTGGATGATAATGAAAGAATATCAATTGAAATAAAAAACGCGAAAATTT
>JAZSNJ010000133.1:0-12161 GCA_045536355.1 Clostridia bacterium
TGTTGCTACAGGTGGTAAATCATATCCTTTAACAGGCTCAACAGGTGATGGATACAAATTTGCAGAAGATTTTGGACATACTGTTATTACTCCAAAACCAGCTTTGGTACCAGTGGTTATTTGTGAAGATTTCTGTAAAGACTTGCAGGGATTATCACTTAGAAATATAACATTAAAACTTTTTGAGGATAATAAGCTTAAGTTTGAAGATATGGGAGAAATGCTTTTTACACATTTTGGTGTATCTGGCCCATTGGTTTTGTCAGCAAGTTCTCATATTTTAAATGGCAAATATAAAATAGTGATTGATTTGAAACCGGCTCTTTCAAAGGATGTTCTGGATAAAAGGATTTTAAGAGATTTTGAAAAATTCTCCAATAAAGACTTTACAAACTCCCTTATTGAATTACTTCCTAAAAAATTAATTCCTGTTGTAGTTCAATTATCTGAAATTCCTGCTGACAAAAAGGTTCATTACATAACTAAAACTGAACGGTTAAATCTTGTTAATCTTATCAAAAATTTTGAAATGACAGTTAAGGGATTAAGACCTATTTCGGAAGCTATAATTACATCAGGAGGAATTAAGGTTGCGGAAATTTCACCGACTGATATGCAGTCTAAAATCATTAAAGGACTATATTTTTGCGGTGAGGTTATAGATGTTGATGCCTATACAGGCGGATACAATTTACAAATTGCCTTTTCGACCGGTTATCTTGCCGGTTTGTCGGCATCAGAATAGATAAGGAGTGTTATTATGAAAATTACATTAGACGGACCTTCGGGCGCTGGTAAAAGCACTGTCGCAAAAACTATTGCTGCCAAATTAAATATTGTTTATATCGATACTGGTGCTATGTATCGCGCAGTAGGATTATACTGCATTAAAAATGGTGTTGACACCAAGGATATCGAAGCAGTTACTAAATCACTTAATGATATTAATGTATCAATTAAATATGAAAATGGAGAGCAGGTTGTTTATTTAAACAATGAAAATGTAAATGCGTTTATAAGAACTCCTGAAGTATCTATGGCTGCATCTAATGTTTCTGCAATTCCAGTTGTAAGATTGAAACTAGTTGAACTACAAAGAAAACTTTCTGACAATACCGATGTTATTATGGATGGCAGAGATGCAGGTTCATATGTTTTACCTGATGCCGAATTTAAAATCTATCTTACAGCATCACCTGAAACAAGAGCAAAAAGGAGACTCCTTGAACTTCAACAAAAGGGAACAGAGACTACATTCGAAGAAGTTTTAGCAGATATAAAGTTAAGAGATAAAAATGACTCAGAAAGAGAATTTGCACCACTTAAAGTACCAGACGGTGCTGTTATTATTGATACATCTGAACTGGATTTTGATGAGTCTGTTTCAGCAGTGCTCAATGTAATAGGTGATTATAATGCTTAGAACAATTGTGAGATTTATTGCAAAACCCGTGCTTAAGCTTATATTTAAGATTGAAATTAATGGTCAGCAAAATTTTTTGCAAAACGGACCTTTTGTACTTGTTGCAAACCATAAAAGTTTACTTGATGTTATAGTTTTATTTCTTGTATTTGACAGAAAAATGTATTTTATGGCAAAAAAAGAACTTTTTAAATGTAAACCTTTTGGATATTTACTAAAAAAGCTTGGTGCTTTTCCTGTAGACCGTGGTGCAAACGATTTGAAAGCTGTTAAAAACGCTATGAGAGTTTTAAAAAACGGTGATATATTAGGCATATTTCCGGAGGGACACCGAAACAAGGAAGTTGATTCTGACAATGCAAAAGCGGGTGCAGTTATGATTGCTGCAAAATGTAAAGTTCCTTTGGTTGCTGCTGCAATAAAGTCAGACTATAAGTTAGGCAACAAAGTTGAAATTATTTTGGACACACCTTATTATTTTGATGATGAGAAAAAATATACTACCGAAGAATATAAAGAAATTACACGCCAGATAATTGGCAAAATTAAGTTTATAACGGAGAATTAAATGAAAGTAATTGTAGCTAAAACGGCAGGTTATTGCTATGGAGTTGACAGAGCAGTTAATATTTTAGAAAATGCCTGTACTGAGACATCTAAAATATATACACTAGGTCCAATTATACATAATCCGGATGTAATTGATAAATTTAAGGGAAAGGGCGTCGAAATTGCAGATAACATTACTGATAACCTTAGTAACTCAACAGTTGTTATCCGCTCTCACGGGGTTTCTTCAAGTGTAATTGATGAACTTAACTGTAAAAATGCACAAATTATTGATGCGACTTGCCCTTTTGTGAAAAAAATTCATAATATAGTTGAAAAATTTTCTAAAATGAGTTATAATATACTCATTGTGGGTGATGAAAATCATCCAGAAGTTAAAGGAATACTAGGATGGTGCAAAAGCGATGCTTTTGTAATAAATAAAAAAGAACAAATTAAGGAAATTGAATTTACTTCAGACAAGCTCTGTGTTGTATCTCAAACAACCTTTGAAAAGCATATTTGGAATGAAATTAAAACTTTTTTAAGTTCTTCTTATCCACATGCTGAAATTTTTGATACTATATGCGATTCTACCGAACAGAGGCAGTTAGAAACTGAACAGTTGAGTAAAATATGTGATGCAGTTATTGTTATTGGTGGAAAACAAAGTTCAAATACTGCTAAACTTTACAGTGTGGCAAAAAAGAACTGTAATAATGTCTTTTATATAGAGAATTCATCTGAACTTACTAAAGATATATTTAATTTTAATTGTGTTGGTGTTACCGCCGGTGCTTCTACTCCGGCGTACATAATAAAGGAGGTAATAGACATGTTAGAAGAAAAAGAAATGAATTTTGAGGAGGCGCTCGAAAGCACTTTAAAACCTTTAAATACAGGGGATATTGTCAAGGGAACAGTTATTAAAATAACTCCTACCGAAGTTTATGTGAACTTAGACACAAAAGCTGACGGTATTATCCCTGCTGACCAGGTTACAATTAAGCCAAATGCTGACATTAGTGAAATCCTTAAAGTTGGCCAGGAGGTTGAAGCTTTTGTGGTTAGAGTTAACGATGTTGAGGGCTATGTTACACTCTCAATGAGAAAACTCGAATCAATGGCTGCACAAAAAGAAGTTGTTGAGGCTTTTGAATCAGGCACACCTGTTACAGGTGTTGTTACTGAAGTGGTAAAAGGTGGAATTGTTGTTGTTGCCCTTGGTACAAAAATCTTTGTTCCTGCATCACTTGCGACTTTAAGATTTACTGAGGATCTTTCTGGTATGGTTGGAGAAGAAGTAACTCTCAAAATCATTGAAATGGACAGAAAAAGAAGAAAAATTATCGGCAACATCAAACAACTTTTGGTTGCTGAAAGAAAAGAAAAAGCTGAAGCACTTTGGTCTAGTATCGAAGTTGGTAAAGAAATTGATGGTGTAGTTAAATCAGTTACAAGCTTTGGTGCATTTGTTGATATCGGCGGTGTTGATGGCTTGGTTCATGTTTCAGAACTTACATGGGACAGAATTAAACACCCATCAGAAATTGTTAAACCTGGTGATATATTAACAGTTAAAGTGTTGAGTTTTGACCCTGAAACAAGAAAAATTTCATTAGGCCACAAAAAAGCTGAAGATGATCCATGGCTTAAAGCTATGCAGGAAATCAAACTTGACGAAACTGTTAAATGCAAAATTGTAAGACTTATGCCTTTTGGTGCATTTGCTGAAATTTTACCTGGTGTTGACGGTCTTATTCATATTTCACAGATTGCCAACAAAAAAATTGGCAAACCAGCTGATGTTTTAGCTATAGGTGATGTAGTTGAAGCAAAAGTTGTAGAAATTAACGAAGAAACCAGAAAAATTGGGCTTAGCATCAGAGCACTTCTCGCTCCAGAAACTCCTGCAGAAGATACAGTAGATGAAACTCCTGCTCAAGATGCTCCAGCAGAAGAACCTGCTGAACTCGATGTTACAGAAGAAAAAACAGAAGCATAATAATATTTACTTTTAGTTGGAGTGGGTAAAATTTTCCCACTCCAACATTTAGATTTATATTACAAATTTTACGGGACGGAATTTATATGGAATTTAAAATTTTGCCTGTTGTTGCATTAAGAGGACTAGTAGTTTTCCCCAATTCATCACTTCATTTTGATATTGGAAGAGAAAAGTCAATTAATGCTATGAAAACAGCAATGGAAAACGACAGATATGTATTGCTTTGTTCACAAAAAGATGCAGATGTTGATTTCCCAAATAACGATGATATTAATAAAATAGGTACTGTTGTAAAAGTAAAACAGATTGTGAAAATCAGTTCTGACACATACAGAGTTGCAGTACATGGCGAATATAAGGCTGAAATAGTTAGTTTTGAATCTGAAAATCAAGACAAGTATTTCACCGCTGTCTGTGTGCCTTTTTCTGAATTTGTATATGATGAAGATGATATTGAAATTACTGCGCTTTCAAGGAATTTAAGGGCAGCTGTTATGAATATTTATTCTCTTGATAAAACTATCCCAACAGTTGCAATTAATGAAATTAACTCTACAAAACTTTTCTCTGAACTTGTATACAGTATTTGTTCTAATATTGAATTTGAATATAACCAGCTTCAACTTTTACTTGAAGAGGTTGATATAAAAACTATGGCAATTAACCTATTAAAACTTTTAAACAGAGAAATTGAAATTTTAAAGGTTAATAAAAAAATTGATGATAAAACAAGATGCGTTTTAGACAAGGCTCAACACGAATATTATTTGAAAGAACAAATTAAAACCATAAAAGATGAACTCGGCGAGAGAGATGAGTATGACGATGAACTTGAAACATACAAAGAAAAGATACTCTCATTAAATCTTCCGTCTGACTCTGAAGAGAAACTTTTAAAAGAGCTTTCAAAATACTCAAAACTACCACCTAATTCATCCGAAGCATCAGTCATTTCAGTATATCTTGATACTGTTTTAGATTTACCGTGGAATATTTCCACTAAAGAAAATGTAAGTGTTTGTGATGCTGAAAAGATTCTAAACAGAGACCATTATGGGTTAGATAAGGTTAAAGAAAGAATTTTAGAATATTTTGCTGTAAAAGAAATTGGTGGTACTACTAACGGAAATATAATTTGTTTAGTTGGACCTCCGGGTGTTGGTAAAACTTCTATAGCTAAATCTTTAGCTGAAGCCTTAAACAGAAATTATGTAAGAATTTCATTAGGTGGAGTGAAAGATGAAAGCGAAATAAGAGGGCACAGGAAAACCTATATTGGTTCTATGCCTGGAAGAATTATATCTGCATTAAACCAGGCTAAATCAAACAATCCACTTATTTTATTAGATGAAATTGATAAGATGAGTTCTGATTATAAAGGCGACCCTGCATCTGCAATGCTTGAAGTTTTAGATTATGAACAGAATTTTGAATTTAAGGATAACTACATTGAAATTCCGTTTGATTTATCAGATGTATTATTTATAACAACTGCTAATGATTTATATTCTATACCATCTCCTTTAAGAGACAGAATGGAAATAATAGAGCTTGAAGGTTATACTATTGAAGAAAAACTTAATATTGCGATAAAACATCTTATACCAAAACAAATGGCAAAACATAATCTTAAAAATGTTAAGTTTCATGAAGATTCAATAAAAAAGATTATACAAGAATATACTCGTGAAGCAGGTGTAAGAACTCTTGACCGTTTAATTGCACAAATTTTAAGAAAAGTTGCAAAAGTGTATGTCTCTGAACATAAAAGCAAAGCAAATATAACTAAAAATACGGTTAAAAAGTATCTTGGAAAAGAAAAATATCTAGATATTACTTTAGATAAAAAAGACAGTGTGGGCGTTGCTAATGGTCTTGCATGGACAGGTTATGGCGGAGATGTTTTAAACATTGAAGTTGCAGTTATGCCCGGAACCGGTAAAACTGTTTTAACGGGTAATTTGGGTGATGTTATGAAAGAATCAGCCACAACTGCTGTTTCATACATAAGGTCAGTTGCTGATAAATATGGTATTAATCCTGATTTTGTAGAAAAAAAAGACATTCATGTTCATGTACCTGAAGGGGCTGTTCCAAAAGACGGTCCGTCTGCAGGAATTACTATGGCAACAGCAATTATATCTGCTCTAACAGATAAAAAGGTTAAATCTAATATTGCAATGACAGGTGAAATTACCTTAAGAGGGAAAGTTTTACCTATTGGTGGTCTTAAAGAAAAGACACTTGCAGCTTTAAGATATGGCGTTGATACTGTTATAATCCCTGATGAAAACAAAAGAGATATAGACGAATTAGAGCCAACAGTTAAAGAAAATCTTAAAATTATAACTGCTAAGGACTATGCTCAGGTAGCTAAAGCTGTATTTCGAGATTAAGGAGTTTATATGAATATTCATAATGTAGAGTTTTTAATTTCAGCAGTAAATAAAACTCAATATCCCAAAAACAACTTGCCTGAAATTGCAATGGTGGGTCGTTCTAATGTTGGTAAATCTTCGCTTATTAACAAAGTGTTAAACAGAAAGAATTTTGCCAGAGTTAGTTCTAAACCTGGTAAAACTATTACTATCAATTTCTATAATTTAGATAATTCCTTAGGAATAGTTGACTTGCCAGGGTATGGTTATGCTAAGGTTTCTAAATCCGAAAAACTCAAGTGGGGAGATATGATAAACACATATCTTGACGAAAGAGAAAATTTAAAACTCATTTTGCTGTTGGTTGACTCAAGACATAAGCCGTCGGTAGATGATTTAACTATGCTGGAGTGGATTAAGTATTTTAATCGTGATTTTTATGTTATTGCAACAAAGGCGGACAAACTTAAACCATCACAAAGAGAGGCTGCTTTTAAAGAGTGTTTTGAACCTCTTAATATAACTCCCGATAAATTTATTCCCTTTTCTGCAGAAACGGGTGAGGGTAGAGATGAAATCATTTCTATTTTTGAGCAGTTTAGTAAATAAGGAGTGATTAAATATGCCAAACAAATCATTAAATAACATTATTACTATAGCAGGTGCTTTATTTTTAGTTGGTGGACTTAGTCTTATATTAGGGCTTTTTAACATATCAACTACAAGCCTCTTTATTCCGCTTGTTGGTTTGGTTTTACTGTGGTATTATAAAAAATCAAAAAAGAAAGTTCCGTTATACCTAGGATTGTTTTTGTTTTTTATGGGCACGGCATCGTTTTTAATTTATAATGGATTTATTCCTTTAACACTTATACCAACAGTTATGATATTTTCTGTTGCAATTTCTTTTTTTGCCAGTTATTTATTTAATAAAAAACTGTGGAAAATTATCTTAAGTGAAATTTTACTGTTTGTATCGTTGAGATACATAATGTATTTACTTATTGAAGACAATGATTTTCTGTCTGGATATACTTTTTTGTTACTAGGTATATTTTTAGTGATACTCTTTATTTTTGAATACAAAAGGCTTGGATTTTTACCAATAGTTTTGGCGCTTATAAGCTATTTGGCAGGATTTTTAAGTCTCGCGGTTTCAACTGGATTTATAGATAATACAACATTTACCGTTATTTTGTCGGTTATGTTTATAATAAGTGGGTTTATGCTCATTTTATATGTTAAAAGAAAGAATGTTAAGGTGGATAACGATAATGAATAACAAAATTACTGCTCCGAAAGGGACACATGACATTTTACCGGATAGCATACATATCTGGAATTTTATTGAAAATACTATGAAAGACATCTGCGCTAAATACAATTATCACGAAATCAGATTCCCTGTTTTTGAAAACACTAGTCTTTTCAGCCGTGGCGTTGGTGATACAACAGATGTTGTTCAAAAAGAAATGTATACATTCGAGGACAAAGGCGGAAGAAGTATAACGCTTCGTCCTGAGGGAACTGCATCTACTGTAAGAAGTTATCTTGAAAATAATCTTTACGCAAACCCTGCGCCTGAAAAATTGTTTTACAAAATCACTTGTTACAGATACGAACGACCACAGGCAGGAAGATACAGAGAGTTTAATCAGTTTGGTGTAGAAAACTTTGGAAGCAGTTCACCTTATACTGATGCTGAAGTGATTTCACTTGCTATACAGTGCTTAAAAAGTGTGGGTGTTAAAGGTTTAAAGCTTTATATCAATTCAATCGGGTGTCCTGATTGCAGAAACAGATATAACGAACTTTTAAAAGAATATTTAAATAAACATTCTGATACTTTGTGTGAACTTTGTAACGAAAGAACTCATAGAAATCCACTCAGAGTTTTGGACTGTAAAAACCCTGAATGCAGAAC
The DNA here is from genome assembly GCA_045536355.1 of Clostridia bacterium. Lineage (GTDB taxonomy): Bacteria > Bacillota > Clostridia > RGIG6154 > RGIG6154 > CAKSDT01. Next base: position 8,283 of record JAZSNJ010000133.1, read on the forward strand.
TGTTATTGAAAAAGCACCAACTGTTGATTTAACACTTTGTGATGATTGCAAAAATCACTTTGAAACATTAAAATCAGCTTTAGATGCAATTAATATTGATTATGAAGTTGATAACACTTTAGTAAGAGGGCTTGACTATTATACTAAAACTGTATTTGAAATTAAATCTGACGATTTGGGTTCACAGTCAACAGTTTGTGGCGGCGGAAGATATGACGGACTTATTAAACAATTAGGTGGAGATGCCTCTCCTGGAATAGGTTTTTCAATAGGTCTTGAAAGACTTGTTAATATAATAACTGCTCAAAATGTAGAAATACAAAACAAAAATAACATTACACTTTATATTGGTTATATAGGTGAAAATGCTGAAAAACAAGCTTTTACTGCAGTTTATAATTTAAGAAAAAATGGCATAAGTGCTGAGTTTGAACATACAGGAAGATCTGTAAAAGCACAAATGAAATATGCAAATAAAATTAATGCGAAATATACTGTCGTTTTAGGCGATGATGAGCTTAAAAATAATCTCTGTAATGTTAAAAATATGGAAGACGGCAGTGTAATAGAAATGAAAACACAAGATTTATTGGGAGGCGTATTTAATGTCTGAAAAAATATTAAAATTAAAGCGTACTACAATGTGTGGTGCAATAAGAGAAGAACATTTAAATACCGAAGTAGTTGTAAGCGGTTGGGTTCAGGACAGACGTGATTTAGGAAGTATTATATTTATCACTTTAAGAGACCGTGCAGGTATTATTCAGGTTTATTTTGACCAGGCTGACAACAAAGAACTTTTTGATATCGCAGATTCTGTTCGTTCAGAATATGTTATGTCAGTTAAAGGTTTGGTAAGAGAAAGAAGTGGTGGCAACTTCAACTTAGACCTTCCTACAGGAAGATTTGAAATTGTAGCAAATGATGTTCAGGTTCTTTCTAAAGCACAAACACCTCCTTTTGAAATTGATGATAAAGCAGAGGTTAATGACCAGTTAAGACTTAAATACAGATACCTTGATTTAAGAAGACCAACCCAGCAGGAAGGTCTTATAATGCGTCATAAGGTTACTAAAATTGCAAGAGATTTTTATGACGAAAACGGATTTTTGGAAATTGAAACTCCTATCTTGCAAAAAAGCACACCTGAAGGTGCAAGAGACTATCTTGTTCCAAGCAGAGTGCATCACGGAAAGTTTTATGCTCTTCCACAATCACCACAGCTTTATAAGCAAATATTAATGGTGTCAGGAATGGACAGATATTTCCAGATAGCTAAATGTTTCAGAGACGAAGATTTAAGAGCTGACAGACAGCCTGAATTTACACAGATTGACTTAGAGATGTCATTTGTTGATGTTGATGATGTAATATCACTCAATGAAAAATTTATGCAAAGGGTCTTTAAACAAATTTTAAATATTGATTTAGCAGTGCCTTTCCAGAGATTAACCTATAAGGAAGCTATGGAAAGATTTGGTTCTGATAAACCTGACTTAAGATTTGGCATGGAACTTAAAGACTTATCAGAAGTCTTTAAAAGCTGTGAATTTAAAGCATTTGCTGATGTAGTAGCGTCAGGTGGTTCAGTTCGAGCTATCAAAGCAGACGGTGCTCAGGAAAAGCTTTCAAGAAGAGATTTTGATAAACTTACTGATTTTGTTAAAACATACCGTGCAAAAGGTCTTGCGTGGATAGTGTTTGATGAATTAGAAGTTAAATCGTCAATTAAAAAATTCTTAACTGATGATGAAATTAATAAAATTAAAGATATTATGGATGCTAAAACAGGTGATGTTGTTTTACTTGTTGCTGATAAAGACAAGGTTGTCTTTGACTCATTAGGAGCACTGAGAATTGAGCTTGCTAAAAAGTTTGAGTTAATTGATAAAAACGACTATAAATTCTTATGGGTTACAGAGTTCCCTTTGTTAGAGTATGATGAAGAAGAAAACAGGTATGTTGCAATGCATCATCCGTTCACTTCACCTATGGATGAAGATATTGAACTTTTGGATACTAATCCTGAAAAAGTACGCGCTAAAGCTTATGATATTGTTTTAAATGGTTGTGAACTTGGTGGCGGTAGTATAAGAATTCACAATTCGGACCTTCAGGCTAAAATGTTTAAAACCATTGGTCTTTCTGATGAAGATGCAAATGAAAGATTTGGTTTCTTACTTGAAGCGTTTAAATATGGAACTCCTCCACACGGTGGTATGGCATATGGACTTGACAGAATGATTATGCTTTTAAGTGGTAAATCGTCTATCCGTGATGTTATTGCATTTCCTAAAGTACAGAATGCATCAGAACTGATGTCTAATGCCCCTGATACTGTTGACGAAAAACAACTTATTGAGCTTGGTATTGAACTTACTGAAACAGAATAAAAGGTGATTAAATGAAAAATAAGAAGTTTTTATATATAATACCTTTAATTGTAGTACTTTTACTTGTTCTTGCTTACTTTTTATTACTCAGTGGTGGCAAAACTGTGTCATCAAGCAGTGATATTGCTGTTATTTCGGTCGATAAAAATAATATTGCAGAAATAACTTTAAATAATCAAAACGGTAAATTTACTTTGGTGTTTGATGGCGGAATATGGCGTTTTAAAGAAGACTTAAATCTGCCTGTTTTGCAGTCAAGGGCTTTAGGTATAGCATACGATGTCGCAACAGTTTTCGCTGAAAAAAAGGTTGAAAACAATGCCCTTAACTTAAGTATGTATGGCCTTTCACCTGCTGTAGCAGAAATAATTGTAACTATGAATGACGGAAAGAGTTATACCATTCTTATGGGAAACCGTCTTGATGACCAGTCAGGATATTACCTTAAAACAAAATCCGATAATACTGTTTACATTGTTGATATTGGTAAGGGGCAAAACTTTAAAGCTTCAATGAATGATTTAACCAATTTTAATATTTTGGACATTTCAAGAGAAGATATAAAATCAATTACTGTTTCAAACAGAGAAGAAGAGCAATTTATTGCAAATCTTTATAATGTTTCTGACGGGGTTAAACAATGGATTATGACTTATCCCACAAGATGGCCAGTGTCTTTAACAGAGCTTGAAGCAAAAGTTTTCAATCCTGTTATTTCATTAAAAGCAAAAGATTTTATTAAAGATAGTTTTGATTATAATAATTTTATTGAAACAAATAAATCTTATGTTGGCATTACTGATTTAGAAAATAATTCTAAATTTATAAGATTGGGGAATACAGACGACAATAGCATTACTACTATATATGCTGATGGCATGTATTATCCAATATTGTCTGAAACTAAACTTTCTCAAATTAAAGATTTTAAAGCAATTGATTTTATCAGCAGAATAGATTGTGAGTTTTTAGGTAAGGATGTTAAATCTGAAGCAATAATTAACGGAAAAAGAATTGATAATCTACCGTATGATAAATTAAAAATGCTTGTTATAAGTGAACAACTTCCAAAAGACGAATATGTTTATTCAGGACAATATTTAAGATTTTACAACGGAAACGATGAGATAATTTACAGATTTTACTATTACACATCTGAAAAATATGCTGTTTCAACCGATGGAAATGTATATTTTTCAATTGATAAGTATTTAGTAAATCAGATTGCAAATAATTAACTTTAGATTAAATTATATAAGGAGTGTTATTATGTCAGGACATAGTAAATGGGCAAATATAAAAAACAAAAAAGAAAAAACAGACGGTCAGAGAGCTAAAATATTTACAAAAATCGGCAGAGAAATTGCAGTAGCAGTTAAAGAAGGCGGCCCGGATATTAACTCAAACTCAAAACTTAAAGATGTAGTTGCAAAAGCTAAATCTTTAAATGTTCCTAATGATAATATTGAAAGAAGTATTAAAAAAG
>JAZSNJ010000093.1:0-4818 GCA_045536355.1 Clostridia bacterium
ATTTAACCTCATCAATTAAAGACGCATCTTCCTCTTCGTTGCCTAGCTCGGTAAGTGTAATCAAATCTTCCCAGGTATTATATACACCATTAAACAAATCAACTTTATTTTTCAATTGTTTAGTCTGTTGCAAAACCTTCTGTGAGTTTTCCATATCTTCCCAGAAATCAGGCTCTGCAGACTTTTTCTCAAGTTCTTCTATTTTTGACATTGTTCCGGAAATGTCAAAGTGAATCCCTTAATTCTGTAATTGCACTTAACATACCATCAAGCTGAAGTTTAAATTCTTCAAATTCTAGCATTATCTCACAACCTTTATTTTAAATTATTTGCCGCAACATTTTTTGTATTTTAGTCCCGAACCACATGGGCAAGGATCATTTCTTCCAACCTTTTGTACATGAACCGGCTGTTTTTTCTGTGGTTTTTCATCACCAGGAATGTTTTCTCTTCCCTCTGATGTAGGAGTTAAAACTTCTTTTCTTGTGTTGTCTTTAATCTGTGCAGTAAGAACATATCTGCCCACATCAACTTTAATGTTATGAATCATTTCATCAAACATATCTGAACCAACCATTTTATATTCCACCTGAGGGTCTTTTTGACCATAGGAACGAAGCCATATTCCTTGTTTTAACTGATCCATTTCGTCAATATGATCCATCCATTTTGTATCAACCACCTGAAGCATAATAACCCGTTCAAGTTCTCTCATTGTGCTCTCGCCCAATAGTTCTTCTTTTGCTTTATAGAAAGCTAATGCTTTTTCGGTTAACTCATCAGTTAAACTTTCTCTTGTCATATTCTCAAGAGCATCTTGTGATAAATCAATATCTCCCGGTTGTAAAAATATTTTTTCAGCAGTCTTGATTAAATCATTTAAGTTCCAGTCATCAGGAAACTCACCATCAGATGTAAATCTTAATACTAAGTCCGATACCATAGTTTCAATCATTTTAAGTATTACTTCTTTAATATCAAGACCGTCTATTACATCTTTTCTTTGCTTGTATATAAGTTCCCTCTGGGCATTCATTACATCGTCATAACCCAAAACATTTTTTCTTATATCAAAGTTTCTGCCTTCAACCTTTTTCTGTGCAGACTCTATAGCATTGGACAAAAGACCGTTCTCAAGCGGTATATCTTCATCAAGTCCCATTCTTGCCACTAAATTCTGATATTTTTCTGAACCAAAAAGTCTCATAATATCATCATCCATAGCAATATAGAATTTAGAAACACCCGGGTCGCCCTGACGGCCAGCTCTACCTCTTAACTGATTGTCAATTCTTCGGCTTTCATGTCTTTCAGTTCCTAAAATATAAAGTCCACCCAAATCAACAACTTCATTATGTTCCTTTTCAATTTCTATTTTGTACTTTTCAGAAAGTTCTTTAAATTTTTCTCTCGCTTCTAATACTTCTTCATCAAAAGTTTTACCATAACTTACGGCCTCAGAAATAAGATAATCAGAGTAACCTTGCTTTTTCATTTCTTTTTTAGCCATAAACTCAGGATTACCGCCAAGCATAATATCGGTACCACGACCTGCCATATTGGTTGCAATAGTAACCATACCTTTTTTTCCAGCCTGAGCTACAATTTCTGCTTCTTTTTCATGCTGTTTAGCATTTAAGACATTATGTGGAATACCATTTTTCTTTAAAAGTGCTGAAAGTTCTTCTGACTTATCAATAGTTATAGTGCCCACCAAAACAGGCTGTTTTTTATCATAACACTCTTTGATTTGTTTAACTATTGCATTAAGTTTAGCCTTTTCATTAACATAAATAGCATCATCTAAATCCTGTCTTGCGAGCGGTTTATTAGTTGGGATTTCAACGACATCAATTTTATAAATATCCTGAAACTCTTTTTCTTCTGTTAACGCAGTACCTGTCATACCCGAAAGCTTATCGTACATTCTGAAATAATTCTGGAATGTAATTGTTGCTAATGTTTTGCTTTCTCTTTGAACCGCAACATGTTCTTTTGCTTCAATTGCCTGATGAAGTCCGTCAGAATATCTTCTTCCATACATAATTCTTCCGGTAAACTCGTCTACAATTAAAATCTCGCCTTTATCTGATACTATATAGTCTTTATCTCTCTTCATAATGCCATTAGCGCGAAGAGCCTGATTTATGTGATGAGAAATTGTCATGTTTTCAGGATCAGACAAGTTTTCAATACCAAAAGCCTTTTCGGCTTTTTCAACACCTTTTGGCGTTAAAGTAACACTTTTTGCCTTTTCATCAACAACATAGTCCGCATCGCCATTGTCATCAAAGGTTTTAGTATCTTCCTCTTTAACTACTTTGGCTTTTAAACTAACTGCAAATGAATTTGCTCTTTCATAAAGTTTGGTTGATTTATCCCCAACTCCCGATATGATTAAAGGAGTTCTTGCCTCATCAATTAAAATTGAATCAACTTCATCGACAATAGCAAAATTGTGGCCTCTTTGCACCATTTGTTCTTTATAAAGAACCATATTATCCCTTAAATAGTCAAACCCAAATTCGTTATTTGTACCATAAGTTATATCGGCATCATAAGCTGCTTTTCTGTCAGATGGCTGAACATCATGAATAACAAGCCCAACTGTGAGACCTAAAAAGCTAAAAACTTTTCCCATCCACTCACTGTCTCGCTTTGCAAGATAGTCATTAACAGTAACAACATGAACGCCTTTCCCTGTTAAAGCATTAAGATAAGCCGGAAGTGTTGAAACAAGTGTCTTACCTTCACCTGTTTTCATCTCTGCAATTCTTCCCTGGTGAAGAACAATCCCACCTATTATCTGAACTGGAAAGTGTTTCATTTTTAGAACACGCCACGCAGCCTCTCTTATAGTTGCATAAGCTTCAGGCAGTAAATCATCAAGTGTTTCGCCATCTATATAACGTTTTTTAAATTCAACTGTTTTATTTTTAAGTTCATCATCAGATAGTTTTGTATATTCGTTATCATAAGATAAAACTTTATTTAAAATTGGATAAATTCTTTTTAATTCTCTTTGGCTATAGCTTCCAAACAATTTAGTTATAACGCTCAAAAAATCACCTCAAACAGAAATAATACATAATATTATAAATATTATTTTTATTATAACATATATTTAAGGAAAATAAAAGTAATTTTTAAAATTTTATCATATTGACAAATATTATTAAAATTGATATCATAAAGATGTAATAATTGTAGTAAGGAGCGATAAAATGAAGGTAAAAATTAAGAATAAGACTTATAACACAGACACTGCCAAAATCTTAAAACACACAACTTACGGGAATTTTGGTGATTCTTTCGGATATGAAGAAAACCTGTTCCAGACCAAAAGAGGAGATTACTTTATACACGGACTTGGCGGACCTGACAGCAAGTACCCTGAAGAAGCGATTATTCCGATTACAGAAGCAGATGCAAAAAAATTTAAATAATTAATTCTAAAATATCCTTCTTGAACTAAAGGGGGATATTTTTTGCTATTATTGACAAAATATTTTTTCAATAATATAATAATTTTAAGGTGAGAACATGCGTAAAATACTAAAAATTATCTTATCAAAAATATTCTTATTTGGATTAGCAGCGCTACTCCAGATTTTTGTGCTGATTTTTTTAGTTGTTTTGTTCAGCCAGAAAGCATCATACATTTATATTATATTAACACTTATAAGTGGACTTGTAGCAATAGGCCTTGTTCAAAATGATAAAATCAATTATGCATACCGAAACATATGGTTATTTTTAATTATTGCTTTGCCCGTAACTGGTTTTGTGCTTTATGTGATTTGGGGCAAACACAACAGTAAGCCTAATTTGAAGAAATTACGCCAAATAGATACTGACACTTCTGTCATGTCGTTGGGTTTTTCAGAAGATATTAAAACAATTAAAAACAACTATTATAAAATTGCGTTTTATCTTGAAAAATTTGTTAAAACTCCTTTGTTTGCCAATTCTAAAGTCGAATATTTTAAAACAGGCGAAGATTATTTTGAATCATTTTTATCCGAACTTCAAAAAGCAAAAAAGACAATTTTTATGGAATATTTTATCATTTCAAAAGGCACTTTGTGGAATAAAATAAGTGCAATTTTATATCAGAAAGCAAAAGAAGGTCTTGATATAAGAATAATTTATGACGGATTAGGCTCACTTTTCACCTTTGACAAAAGAACATATAAAAAACTAAAGTCTGTTGGTGTTAAATTTTCCGTTTTTAATCCAGTTAAAATTTCAATCTCAATGAGCCAATACAGAGTTATTAATTTTAGAGACCACAGAAAGATTTGCATTATTGACTCTGAAACTGCATATTCCGGTGGAGTAAATATCGCTGATGAATATGCAAATATAGTAGAAAAATATGGGTATTGGAAAGACGGAGGATATATGGTAAAAGGTCCTGGCGCTGTATCTTTCACTTCAATATTTTTAAAAAACTGGCAATATATTTCGAAGCAAAAAGATGATATTAAAAAATATATCCCTGCATCAAGATATGAAAGCTCTGACACTCTTATCCAGACATATTGGGACTCTCCCCTTGATTATGATGATACTAATGAAAATTTAATAAGTAATCTTATTTATAATGCAAATAAAACAATTTTTATTACTACCCCATATTTAATTCTAGATAACACTTTAATTTCCGCACTGACAACTGCTTCACAAAGCGGTATTGATATTAAAATAATTGCACCTGGAATTCCTGATAAGAAATCAGTAAATATAATAACAAAAAGTTATTATAAAATTTTGCTTGATGCAGGAATTGAAATATACGAATATACACCCGGTTTT
>JAZSNJ010000135.1:0-10871 GCA_045536355.1 Clostridia bacterium
GCTACGATCCGACTTAATTGATGACCTTTCTAACCAGCTTGAGAAAATGAAACTTGAAACACTTTTATCGGGCGAATATGATAAAAATAACGCTATTCTTACACTTCATTCAGGCGCAGGTGGAACAGAGTCGCAGGACTGGGTTTCAATGCTTTACAGAATGTATACAAGGTGGGGTGAAAGAAACGGTTATACCATTTCACTTCTTGATATGTTAGAAGGTGATGAAGCTGGTATTAAAAGTGTTACTTTCCAGCTTACTGGGCTTAACGCTTATGGTTATGCAAAAGCTGAAAAAGGCGTTCACAGATTAGTTAGAATTTCTCCTTTTGACGCTGCAGGAAGAAGACATACGTCTTTTGCAAGTTTAGAGGTTATGCCCGAAATAGAAGATGATACTACTGTTGTAATCAATCCTGATGATTTAAAAATCGACACTTATCGTTCAAGTGGAGCAGGCGGTCAGCATGTTAATAAAACTGACTCTGCAATAAGAATTACACATATTCCAACAGGAATAGTAGTAGCTTGTCAGACAGAGCGTTCACAACACCAGAATAAAGATAACGCTATGAAAATGTTAAAATCGAAACTTGCTGAACTTATGGAACTTGAACAAAAAGAAAAAATTGAGGACTTAAAAGGTGAAGTTAAAGATATAGCATGGGGAAGCCAGATAAGGTCATATGTTTTCCACCCTTATAACCTAGTCAAAGACCACAGAACAGGTTTTGAAATGGGTAATATTGGCGCAGTTATGGATGGCGAAATTGACGGATTTATCAATGCTTATCTGAAACAAAAAGCAACTAACTGATAATGGAGGCAATATGGTAGATAAACTTGAAGAAATATATAAAAAATTTCAAGCAATTTCAGCACAAATGACAGATAATGATGTAATTTCAAATCAGGAGAAAATGACAAAGCTTTACAAAGAACACGCAGAACTTTCTCCTATAGTTGAGAAGTATCTTGAATATAAAAAATGTGCTCAGGATATAGAAGATGCAGAAATGATGCTTTCTGACAATCCTGACCCCGACTTTAAAGAGATGCTTGAAAGTGAGATTTTGACACTTAAAAAATCAATGCCGGAAATTTTAGAAGAACTCAAAATAATGCTTCTTCCTAAAAATCCTGATGATGAAAAAAATGTTATTATTGAAATCAGAGGTGGAACAGGGGGAGAAGAAGCAGCACTTTTTGCAGCTGACCTTATGAGGATGTACACAATGTATGCAGAAAAGCAAAGATGGAAAATTGATATACTTAACTCCAATCCAACAGATATAGGTGGATATAAAGAAATCAGTTTTTCTATTGAGGGCAAAGGAGCATATTCAAAATTCAAATTTGAAAGTGGTGTGCACAGAGTACAAAGAGTTCCAACAACTGAATCTCAGGGCAGAATTCAGACTTCTGCGGCAACTGTTGCAGTTTTACCTGAAGTTGAAGATGTTGAAGTAGAAATAAATCAAAATGATTTAAGAATTGATGTTTTCAGAGCAGGAGGACCGGGAGGTCAGTGCGTAAACACAACCGATTCTGCTGTAAGAATTACACATATTCCCACAGGGCTTGTTGTATCTTGTCAGGACGAAAAATCACAACATAAGAACAAGGACAAAGCTATGAAAATCCTTCGTTCAAGACTATTTGACCTTATGCAGGAACAACAAAACAGTGAAATAGCAAGTCAGAGAAAAAATCAGGTTGGCTCAGGCGACAGAAGTGAAAGAATAAGAACATACAATTTTCCGCAAGGCAGAGTAACCGACCATAGAATTGGTCTTACGCTCCATAAATTAGAAGCTGTCTTAAACGGAGACCTTGATGAACTTATAAATGCATTAATTACTGCAGATCAGGCTGAAAGATTAAAACAAACTGCTGAATAAAAGGAGTTACAGTATGAAAGCTTTGTTTAGTGAAAATAAAATAACCAAAACAGCAATAGTTTTTATTGCTATAATTTTGGTGCTTTTATTGTTTGTTTTGCGTGTTGGTGTTGAGGACAATGGGTCTTTAGCATACACTTTGGAAAACATTGGAATTTATGATGTTAACAGTGCATCGGGAAGCGGTTATTATTCACCAATTTTTGGTATTGATAATGCTGAGTTTAATATCTTTTCAGGAAATATTATATATTCACTTGTAAAGTGTATTTTTTCTCTGTTTTCGATTGGTGTAATTCCTGTATATGTTGTGTCGGTAATATATCTTGCGTTTTTTATTTTAGGTATTTATCTTTTAATGAAAAAAATCAAGGTTTCATATAACTGGAATAATCTTTTAACATTTATAGTTTTTGCGATAATAGTTTGCGATATAGCATATATTTCATATTTTAACACCCCGTATACATACGCTCCAATAATTTCTTTTATGCCTATGTTTATATATTCGATTATTTTACTTTCAGAAAAGAAAACATATTTATCATTAATACTCGAAACTTCATTAGCACTGCTAATTTTTAACACTCATATTGTTATGTCTGTTACCGGTATTATATTTTCTTTATATTCATTCAGATTTGTGTTTTTTAACAAAAAAGTTATTTGGAAAATCATAAGCATTATTTTAAGTGTCATTGTATTAATTTCATGTTTTGTCTTTGTGGGGAATTATCACAATAAAAAGGATTTATATAATTCCTGTTTTTATGGTGCTTTACTTAACAGAACAAATGCTGCTGTAATTGATTTACCACAAGAGTATAGCAAATTTATCGGTGTTCCTTCATTTGAAAGTGCACCGCAGGAACTTATTAATTCTGATGAATTTACTGAATTTAATCAAATGGTTGATTATAAGAATATCGTTGCTTATTATCTTAAAAATCCTGGTGATTTATATTCTAATGTTAAAAACGCTGCAAACAACAGTTCTGTCATAAAAATTGGATATCTTGGCAATTTTGCTGTTGGGTCATCAGCTTATTCAAAACAGACTACAAATATATGGGGAATATATAATATGCTTAAAAAAGCAGTTTTTCCTGCAAATATTTTTATGCTTATAATTTTAGTTATAATTGCTGTTAGTTTGTCTTTTAACTACAGGAAAAACTTTGCAGAATCATTTGCATCAAAAATTTGTTGTGAGCTTATGGCTCTGTGTTCGATATGCGCTCTAATAAGTTTGTTTACAACAGTTATAATTTTTGGTCTTACAGAAATCAGTTTCAATTTACTGGTGTATAATATTTTGACTGATATGTGTGTCGCTTTTGCTATCATTGGTGGAAGCAGAATGATGTTTATCAAACGCAAAATTCTTACTGCCAAATATGGAGTTAATCAGTAAGGGGGCTTATAGATGCAAGATATTGATTATACTTCTTTGTCAGATGCTGAACTTGCTCAAATGGCAAATGAAGGTAACAGTACTGCGATGGAGTTTATAATTGAAAAATACAAAGGATATGTTCGTTCAAAAACAAGAACTTATTTTTTAATAGGAGCAGACAGAGATGATTTAATCCAAGAGGGTATGATAGGTCTTTTCAAAGCCATTAAAGATTATAATCCTGAAAAAAATGCTGGTTTTAAATCATTTGCCGATCTTTGCATTACAAGACAAATAATTACAGCTATTAAAACGGCAACCAGACAGAAGCACGCCCCGCTTAATTCTTATGTATCTTTAAATAAACCTGTGTATGATGATGAAAATGAGCGTACACTGATAGAGCTTATTAAAACGAGGGTAACACTTAGTCCTGAAGAAATTTTTATCGACAGAGAGAATTTAGGAGTTATTGAAGAAAATATAAAATCAATACTCAGTAATTTTGAACATCAGGTTTTTGATCTTTTTATATCTGGAAAAACATATCAAGAAATCGCAACTATTATGAATAAACCTTCAAAAAGTATTGATAATGCTATTCAAAGAATTAAGAAAAAAATTTCGGAAGTGGTGTCAAAATGAAAATTTATGTCGATGCTGACGCTTGTCCGGTTAAAAACATAATTGTAAATATTGCTAAAACAAACAAAATACCAGTTGTTATGGTGTGTGATACAAGTCATATATTAAACGATGGATATAGTAAAATCATTACTGTTGATAAGGCTTCAGACAGTGCCGATTTGGTACTTGTTAATCTTATAGGAAAAGGCGATATCGTAGTAACACAGGATTATGGTGTTGGTTGCCTCTCAATATCCAAAGGCGCTTATGCTATAAACCAAAATGGTATTTTGTATACAAAAGACAATATTGACAGAATGCTTTTTGAAAGATTTCTATCAAAAAAAGTAAGAATGTCAGGCGGTAAAACTAAAAATCAATCAAAAAGAACTGAGAAAGATAATTTGAGTTTTGAAAATGCGTTTAAAAATTTATTAAAAGAGGTGCATTATATTGGATCAGAAGAAAATTGACAGAATTAATTTTTTAGCAAGAAAATCGCGTGAAACCGAATTAACACCTGAAGAAAAACAAGAACAGACTATATTAAGAAACGAATATATTGCATCTTTCAGAAGAAACTTGAAAAGTCAGCTTGACTGTATTAAATTTGTTGATAAAGACAAGAATTAAGAGGTTTTTATGTTTGAAATTATATCTAATGCAATAAAGTATATCTTTGTTACTGCAATATACTTTTTTATGTTCAGCATAATAAGGCTTATATATCTTGATATAAAACAATCAAGGCTTGGAAGTATTGTAGATGACAATCCATATATTAAAATAGTAAACCGTGTGAGTACGCTTCCGTTTAAGGTGGAAGAGTACTACTCTGTAAATGACGGTATGACTTTAGGAAGAAGCCCTAAGGCAGATATAGCTTTTCCTGATCCGTTTTTATCGGCTGTACATATCATTTTTAAATACGAAAATGATTACTGGACTGTTGTTGACAACTCCAGCACCAACGGATGTTATGTAAATGGTGAAAAGATCTCTGCTTCTCCTTGTGCAGTTAAAACAGGGGATATAATTAAATGTGGACAACTGATGTTTATTTTTATAGAACCTAATGAGGAATAGGTGATTGTATGAAAATCTTCAATAATATAACTGAACTTGTAGGTAATACACCTTTAATTAAACTTAATAATTTTGAAAAGGAAAATAATATAACCGGAACCTTACTTGCGAAACTTGAAAGTTTTAATCCTGCAGGTAGCGCCAAAGACAGAATTGCAAAAAATATGATTGAAACTGCGGAGAAGCAAGGCCTATTAAAAACTGATTCAGTAATAATTGAACCTACAAGCGGGAATACAGGTATTGGTCTTGCCGCAATATGTGCATCAAAAGGTTATAAAGCAATATTTACTATGCCTGAAACAATGAGTGTAGAGAGGCAAAAGCTCCTTAGAGCTTATGGCGCGGAAATAGTTTTGACTGATGGTGAAAAAGGAATGAAAGGTGCTATTGATAAAGCAATTGAACTTTCCAATGAAATTAGAAATAGTTTTATACCCTCACAGTTTGAAAACAAAGCTAATCCCGAAGCACATTTTTTAACTACAGGGCCAGAAATATGGGATGATACCCTCGGTGATGTCGATATATTTGTTAGTGCTATCGGTACCGGTGGTACAATCTCAGGCACTGCAAAGTTTTTAAAACTAAAAAATAAAGGAATTAAGGTATATGGTGTTGAACCCTCAAATTCTCCTTTTATCACTAAAGGAGTTGCTGGAAAACATAAAATTCAGGGTATAGGTGCAGGTTTTATACCAGATACATTGGATTTATCTGTAATTGATGAGGTTATAACTGTGTCTGATGAAGATGCAATTAAAACTGTTCAAATTATGGCGAGGTCAGAAGGAATACTTGCCGGAATTTCATCAGGTGCTGCACTTTTTGGGGCAACCCAGATATTAAAAAGGCCTGAAAATAAAGATAAAACTTTAGTTGTTGTTTTACCTGACACAGGTGAAAGATATTTATCTTCTGACATCTTTTAACAAATCTTGACAAAAATTTATATAAATGATAATATAAATCTAATAATTCAAAGGAGATGTAATTATGAAAAAGATTATTTCATTAATTTTAGTTGTAGTTGTATTATCTGCTTTAATTTTAAGCGGATGTTCAAAAGATGGTTCTATAACCGTTGCTGTTCCAAATGATACAACAAATGAAGCAAGAGCTTTGTTATTGTTAGAAACACAGGGCATTATTAAACTTAAAGAAGATGCTGGAATTACAGCAACAATCAAAGATATTGTCGAAAATCCTCACAATATTAAGTTTAATGAAGTTGAAGCAGCTCAGCTTCCTAACATTTTACAGGATATGGATTATGCAATTATTAATTCTAATTATGCTATTGAAGCTGGAATTAATCCTATGGAAAAAGCACTTCTTATGGAAGGTGCTGCCTCTGCTTACAGCAACATTTTAGCTGTGAAAGATGGACAGGAAAATTCTGATAAAATCAAAGCTTTGGTTGCTGCGTTAGAAAGTAAAGATGTTGCAGATTTCATTACTGAAAAGTATGATGGTGCTGTTGTAAGCGTTGTTGAAAATCCAGGTAATGGATATGCTGATGATGTTGATTATGATGCATTAAAAGGAACCGAAATTTCTGTTGCAGCTACACCTGCTCCACATGCAGAAATTTTAGCTGTTGCTAAAGATATTCTTGCAAAAAAAGGCGTTGAATTAAAGATAGTTGAATTTACTGATTATATTCAGCCAAACAATGTAGTGGAAAGTGGAGAAATTGATGCTAACTACTTCCAGCATCTCCCATATTTAGATGACTTTAATGCTCAAAACAATACACATATTGTTTCTGCATCAAGTATACATGTTGAACCTATGGGTATTTATGGTGGAAAACAGGCTACAATTGATGCAATTTTAAGTAAATAATTAGTATTTGAATATTGTGCCGGTATCCTCTTGGTTACCGGTACTCTGTTTTAAATATAATTCGGGAAGGATTTTACAATGATTGAGATTAAGAATCTTTATAAAGAATTCAACACAAGTGAATCTACAGTTGAAGCACTTAAAAATGTATCACTTACCGTGTGTGATGGTGATATTTACGGCATAATCGGTATGAGTGGTGCAGGGAAAAGCACATTGGTAAGATGTATTAATATGCTTGAAAAACCAACAAGTGGAAGTGTTTTAATTGATGGAATTGATATTAAAGAACTGGGTGAGAAAGAACTTCGTGATATAAGAAGAGATGTGTCCATGATTTTCCAGGGCTTTAATTTGCTTATGCAGAGAACCTGCCTTAAAAACATATGTTTCCCACTGGAACTTTCTGGTGCTAGTAAAAAAGATGCTAAAAAAAGAGCTTTAGAGCTTTTGGAAACAGTTGGACTTCCCGATAAAGCAAATTCATACCCTGCACAACTTTCAGGTGGTCAGCAACAAAGAATTGCTATTGCAAGAGCTTTAGCTACAAATCCTAAAGTTTTACTTTGCGATGAAGCTACCAGTGCGCTTGACCCTAATACAACACATTCTATATTAAATCTTATTAAGGATATTAATAAAAAATTTGGTATTACTGTTATTGTTATAACACATCAGATGAGTGTTGTTGAAGAAATATGTAACAAGGTTGCAATTTTAGATAATGGTGAAGTGGTAGAGGAAGGGTTGGTTAGTGAGATTTTTTCTAATCCTAAGTCTAATGCGGCAAAAAAACTTGTATTTCCTGAAGGCAGTAATGAACTGCCTGTTGATAACGAGTGTGTGTTAAGAGTTGTTTTTAACGGTGCTTATGCTGCCACAACACCTCTTATTACCCAAATGGCTATTGATATTGGAGTTGCTGCAAATATTTTAGCGGCATCTACAAAAATTATCAGTGATAAAGTTTATGGCAACATGCTTTTGGGCGTTTCAAATGACAAAGATACTGTAAATAAGGTTAAAGAATATTTACAGCAAACTAAAGATATTGTTGTTGAGGAGGTGAATAAAAATGCTTAATAATTTATTTTCACCTGAAGTTATTGAAGAAACTCTGGAGATTATGAAGAGCGAATTCTTTTTGGCTACCTGGGAAACTTTGTATGTTACAATTATTTCAACATTATTTGCTATTATTATTGGTCTTCCGTTAGGTGTATTGCTTGTGGTTGGCGAAAAGAACGGTGTTTTACCAATGCCAAAGTGGTTTATGCAGTTTTTGGGCATTTTTATTAACTTACTTCGTTCAGTACCGTTTTTGATATTGATGATAATGGTATTTCCTTTAACAAGACTTATAATTGGAACAGTTGTTGGAACCACTGCTTCGATCGTACCATTAGTAATTGCGGCTTTTCCGTTTATTGCAAGACTTGCAGAAAGCAGTTTGAGAGAAATCAATCCTAATATTATAGAAACTGCACAGAGTATGGGTGCAACACCTTTTCAGATTATTACAAAGGTTATGATACCTGAATGTGTACCATCTCTAATTTCTAATGCAACCATTGCAATAACCACAATTCTTGGCTATTCAGCTATGAGCGGAATTATTGGTGGTGGTGGACTTGGTAAAATAGCAATTAACTACGGCTATTACAGATACAAGTACCTAATAATGCTTGCAGCAGTTGTAATTTTAATTGCTTTGGTCCAGATTTTTCAAAGTATGGGTACAAGACTTTCTGTTAAATCAGACAAAAGACTTAGATAAAAAAAGCCTCTTAGCGATGCTAAGAGGCTTTAATATTATCTGTAACAGTTTCCACAACCTGGTGTGTTATTATTACCACTTAAGTTTGTTGTGTTTGAGTTTGAAACAAAGTCATGAAGCTGTGGTGGATAAAATTCATTGATTGGGAAATCAATTTTATCAAATAATTCGCAAGGATTATCTTGCGTTGCTGAAACACATTCGTTGTTTGGAATACAAAAATCATATACAGGTATCAGGAGTTGAACATTTCTTTCGAGTTTTGTAATTGAGAATAATCCAAGTGTTACATATACTCTTTTGGTTGTGTCAGGATTTGCAAAAATATCATCAAATAAGTTGCAAATACATTCAGGAATGCTTGAAATATCGCACAAATCACATTTTGGAATTGGAGGACAAGCATCTACAAGTCTCGCTGATAAGCCAATCGGGTCAACAACTTCTACAACAGCTTTTGGAAGATTTGTTTTTCCAAGTAACTGTTTGTCGGCACCGTCAAAATTATAAAGTGATTGAAATACTTTTGATTTTCCTTCTGAACCGAAGAGTACAACTTTTTTGTCATAAATCGCTAGACCTGTTACCTGTTTTGGTCTTACAAGGTCGCAGTAAACATCAAGAGTAACTTTGAAATAAAAACGCATATCAATTGTGTAATATCCTTGGTTAAAAGGAACAGGCTCAACATCAGTTGAAACCCATATAACACTTGCGTTACTTAATCTTACATTAACAGCATTATCTATTAATTCCTGATCGCATACTGTAAAGTATACTCTTAAATCCTCAAGACATTCTTTATCTCTGCAAGAATCATAAATTTTATCTGTGTGTATGCAAACTGCTTCTTTAATACAGTTACCACCGTTTTGAATTGGTCCTGGTTTTACATCGTTTGCCATGTAATAATTCACCTTTCATCTCTATATTGGTTTTACCCATTACTATAATATGCGTCTAAAAGTTTTTTGTGAGTTATAATATTTGACTTTAAAAATATACTTTATTGAGGTGAATTTAATGAAATTTTTTTGTTCTTTAAAAAAACTGTTGATTTATTATGAAAATAATAAAATATGTTTTGAAAATTATTTTAACAACAGACGAGGTATAATTGCTGATAATGCCACTAATAACTTTTGTATTGATGAAGAGTTTAGTTCATTAATTTACACTGGGAGTGATGGCAATTTATATGATGTGCCAATTACAGCAACCGGAACAAATGAAAAGATATGTGTTCTTCAAAAGAAATGTGGAAATTCTGAGATATTACCCGTTAATGTTTTTAAAAGAAACAATGAAAAGTATTACATATATATGCTAAAAAATCCAAATGAAGAGCATCTTTTAGCTGTTCAAAAGGGTATATCTATTCCTCAAACTGTAGGAAGCTTTGAGGTAGAAATCTTTGGCATTGGGACTTCTAACGATGTACTGAGTTTTGCTTTTAAAAATGAGAACAAAATCGTGATTAAAAATTACAACTTCAATTCTGACGATTTTCAAGCCCCATATATAATTAATACAGATTTTAAAGAGATTTCAAAAATTAATTGTTTATATAAAAATAATAAAATATTAGTTTTAGTATCAGGTATAAACCAAGAAGATATTTTTGAAATCGTCTCTTTTGATGAAAAAGGCTCTTCATCAGTGTTTAAGGATAACGATTTGAATTTACCGGAAAAAATTTATTTTACAACTGATACTATGATTTTAGAGCACAAGGATTATTATTTTAATTTAATAAAAGAGCGCCCAAAAGAAACATACGAACTATTGTCAATTAATTGCTGTGAAAAAATAATATACATCTTAGTTCCCAATAATGAAAAGATAAAACATATATTTGAAAAAATTAACAGCATAGAAATGATTTACAATAAACACATTAAGAGAATAGAAGCTTTAAAAAATGAAATCGTTTTTTCTGAAAAACAGATTGATAATGTTTTAGAAGAATTAAATAAATTATGTTAATATGTACTTGCAGGTCACTCATAGAATTAACTAGTCAGGAGTGATTCTAAAATGATAACACTATTAACAGCGGTTGCGGGTCAGGTTATTTTTTTACTGTCCTATATTTCAAATTCCAATTCTTTTCCAAAGCCGCTAACAAAAAAAGAAGAAATTTTTTATCTGGAGAAACTTAATTCAGGCGATGAAGAAGCAAGAAATATTTTAGTTGAAAAAAACTTAAGATTAGTTGCTCATATTGTTAAAAAAT
>JAZSNJ010000138.1:0-9904 GCA_045536355.1 Clostridia bacterium
GCAGCTTCTCTTCCAACAATCGATGCTAAAGTTATTATTTCATCAACCGACATATTAATTTCATCTGCTCTTTTTTTCATATCATCAGTAAATTTTACATTAAAATTATTAAGCATCATATCAAAGATTTCCTGTGGCGACTGATGATAAGAAAAATTATATGTGTCAGGAAAAAGATAACCTTCAAGTTCGTATTTCCTTTGGGGTAAATCTTTTAAAAACCAGTAATCGTAATATTTTATTTTACCTGCTTCAATGAATTCTTCATAAGTTCCAAGACCTTTGTCGGATAAAAGTTTTGCAATTCTATAAAACTCCATACCTTCAGGGATAGTAACATCCACCCCTTCATAGACGCTTTTACAAGCGCTTTCATAAAGGGCTTTATAACTTCTATCAGTAAAAACATGGTCTCCCGACTTAATGATATCATCCTGAGTTTTAGCAAAGAGTTTAAATAAAATCTCCGACTTAATTAAATCATGTTCTTTTAAAGTTTTGGCAAGACCTGTGAGAGAAGTCCCCTCAGCAACATTAATGGTAATTTGCCGATTGCCTTTAAAAAAGCCCATAACTTCCGAAACTAAAACAAAAGAAATAACAATCAAAACTATTAAAATGATATTAATTTTACTTATCTTAATTTTTTTCATTAAATCACCTGTAATATATAGAAGCTGCTACTTTATCCGAAGCAGTTTTATCCTTTAAGGTTTCGATAATTTTGAGAGCAAAATCTATAGCTGTTCCCATAGCTTTAGATGTGATAATTTTACCATCAGTTGTAACATTATCATCTGTATAAAATCCGCCATTTAATTTATTAGAAAAAGACGGATAGCAGGTAGCTTTTTTACCACTTAGCATAGAAAGCTCACCTAAAATTGAAGGCGCAGCACAAATAGCCGCAATGTATTTATCAGAATCGTAATGTGCTTTTAAGTATGAAATAACATTTGGATTTTTTAATAAATTGGGCACCCCTGGGATTCCGCCCGGCAGCACAACCATCTCGCAATCTAAAGCATGTGAAAGTTTAATATCAGCCTTAACTGTGATACCATGTCCGCCTGAAATGTAATCTTTATCATCAGAAGATACAATGTTTACCTCAATATCTGCTCTTCTTAACAAGTCAACAACTGTTAAAGCTTCAATTTCTTCAAACCCTTCTGCACATAAAACATTAACCATTTTTATTGCCTCCAAGTGGTTTTCTTCTTAATACATCAACTAAAATTTTATCCAAAATTTCATCATTGATACTTTCAACAGTCCTAACCTGACCATCTTCAACACAAAACACCTTGTCCCACTCAAACTTTTTAGCAACATACATTGCATTTATGTATGATTTTTCAAGATGTGATTCGTCTCTTTCATGAATATCTTTTTTAGCTGTGCCAGTAAACTTATTCGGTCTGTTTCTCATTAATACCTTTGAATATTCAGGTGGCATATCAAGAAAAATTACTTTATTGGGCACAGGAAGTTTTAAAAGTTTATATTCATAGTCAAAAAGCCAGTCAAGATATAAATTTTTAATTCTTGTACCGTCAATTTTAGAGCCCTGATGTATCATATTGGATGTTGTGTACCTGTCTGCAATAATAATACCACCGTTTAAATAAAACTCTTCCCATTTGGTTTTGTATGAAGCAAAACGGTCAACAGCGTAAAAAGATGATGCGGCATAAGGATTAATGTTTTCAGCTTTTGGTGATAATTCACCGTTAAGATACATTTTTACTAATGCAGATGACTCGCTTTCATAATCAGGAAATGTAACTTTCATTACATTATATCCCATATCTGTAAGCCTCTTTGCAATAAGTCTGGTTTGAGTTGCTTTTCCGCTTGAATCAAGCCCCTCTATTACAATTAATTTACCTTTCACTTTCATCTTCTCCTATAACCGTTTTATTTAAAATTACTTTTATTAAAAATTGTGGTAATTTCATCATTCGCCCTATTCGTGACGGTTGACACAAAAGTCTGTAAAACCACTCAAGTCCAAATTTTATAAATATATCCGGTGCTCTTTTGGCAGTTCCTGCAAAAACATCAACACTTCCACCTGCGCCAATCATTATTTTGGCATTCAACTTTTCTTTATTTTCATGTATCCATTTTTCCTGCTTAGGTGCACCTAAACACACCAAAAGCAAATCAGGTGATTTCTCATTAATATCACAAATAATTTCAAGGTCATCATCAAAATAACCGTCATGTGTTCCAACAACATTAATACCGTTATACTCGTTTATTATATTTTCTTTGGCAGTTTCTGCAACACCGGGTTTGCCACCAAAAATATAAACAGATTTATTGCTTGTAGAAAGTCTTTTTAAGATTTCTTTTACAATATCAAATCCTGCTGCCCTTTGGTTAATATTCCCTTTTAAAATTTTAGAGGCATATACTATTCCTATACCATCAGGTGTAACAATGTCAGCAGAATTTAATATTTTTAAAAACTCTAAATCCTCTGTTGCTGCCATAACTATTTCGGGGTTGGGAGTGTATATAATGCATTGTTTATTGTTTAAAACAGCATCAAATGCAATATCTGCTGATTGCTGTATGGTGTTATTATCAAATTCAACACCTAAAATGTTTGTTTTCATATTTTCTACCTTTTAGTAATCCATATTATAATTAATTGAATGAATTAAATCTCTTCCTGTCATATTACCGTAAGCTGTTATTCTTTTAAGTTCATAAAGACACTGGTCTTTTGTATTAACACCGGGGTTAACAGATTCAATTCTCACACAAGCTTTGTAACCTGATGCTTTTGCCATTTTTATAACATCATCATTATAAAATCCGTAAGGATAAGCTAAAACCTTAGTATTTTTATTTAAATGTTTGTCTATCAAAAATTTGGATTTTCTAAGTTCAAATGCCAAAGATGAATATGATATCTTGTCAAGCTCGTTATGATAATTTGTATGGCTTTCAATATCAATTACTCCCGATCCTTCCATTTCTTTAGCCTGGTCCCAGGTAAAGTGAGGATATTTAACTCCGTTTTGCATTCCCATTCTTTCGGTAATGATAAATATTGTAGCTTTCATACCCATTTCTTTTAAAATTGGATATGCAACAGTGTAGTTATTCAAATACCCATCATCAAATGTTAAAATAATTGGCTTTTCCGGAAGTTTAGTTTCACCCAAAGCATACGATATATATTCATCGAAAGTAATTGTTGTATAGCCCTCATTTTTAATGGCACGGAGCTGGTCATAAAACTCATCTTTTGCCATTTCAACAGTGCTATCTTCAATACTGTAATTGTCATTAATGTTATGATACATAATAATTGGTATTTTCAAATTACTCTCTGCAAAAACAACTGTTTGAGATAAGCAAATTGATATAATTAAAAGTATTAAAAATATCTTCTTCAAATTAAAATCACCCCACACTTATATCATTTTATCACAATTCATTGTATTATATCATATTTTGTCGCTATTGTCTACAATAATTACAAAAAAATCCGACTTATAAAGTCGGATTTGAGTTAATAATTTTTTTGTTCAAAACTTTAAAGCATTTGTCTGACAAATCTAGGGACGCCTTTTTATGTGATATTGAAATAACAGTTATATTTTCAATACTTTTTAGGTTGTTTAAAACTTTAAGTTCTGTTTCTTCATCCAAAGCACTTGTAGCCTCATCAAGCAGAATTATTGGAGCGTTTTTAAGTATAGCTCTTGCTATGGCAAGTCTTTGTACCTGTCCTTCCGAAAGACCGGCTCCCTGCTCACCAATTAAAGTATTTTCTTTTTCCGGAAGCAATTCAACAAATTCATCACAACATGCAAGTGATAATGCTCTTTTTATTTCTTCGTCATTATCATTACCGGACATAAAACACAAATTTTCTTTTAGTGTTCCGGCAAACAAAAGATTACCTTGCGGTACATAGGAAAACAAAGGCCTTGTCGAAGAATTGACCAGAAGGTTGCCTGTTTTTGTTTTCACCAATATGTTTCCGCTATAATCTTTATATGCACCTAGTAACAGTTTTAAAATTGTACTCTTTCCTATCCCGGATGTGCCTATAAATGTAACAAATTTGCCTTTTGGAATTGAAACCTTTGCATTTTCCAAAACTTGCTCGTTATCATATGAAAAACTAACATTTTCGAACTCTATTGATTCCATTTTGTCGTATATTTCATTACAGTCTTTTGCGTAAGACAGTTCAGTGCCCGAAAGATTTTCAATTTCCATAATTCTTTCTGCAGATGCAATAACAGAATATATTTGTGGTAAAATTGAGGAAAGACTTGCAAAGGGCTCCTGAACTTTTGAAACTAATTGCAAAACTGCCGCAACAGTACCATAAGTGATTCTTCCACCAGCTATATTAACAGCACCCCAGATAAGAGCATATATGTAACCTAAATCAAACATAAGGTCAACACCATTCCCTGCTAAAACTGATGCTTTTCTCTTTTTAAAACGGGCTTTAAAAAATTTGTTTTGCAAATTATCTGCTTTAACTTGTGTATTATTATTGGTGTCATTTGTAATAACAGCTAATAAATTTGTAATAGCGTCCTGCATAAAGGAGCGGACTTTACCTTGTTCATTCTGCATTTTTAGATGTAAACTTTTAATATATTTGCGCAAAAATCTTGACAAAACAAGCACTAAAACGCCACATATTACAAATATTATCAAAAACTTAATGTCAATGACAGAAAGTACTAAAAACGCTGCTATTAAACCTGTTATCATAGATGATGATACAGGAATTATGGTTAAAATGCCTTCTGTTACTACAGAAACATCACTAAAAATTCTAGTTAACAAATCACCACTGTGATATTTTGAAACTTGGTCATAATCTTTCGTGATTATGTTAGAAAACAAAGAACTTTTAAATTCAAGTTCAGTTTTGTTTCTCACTTTCTCCTGTAAAAACTGCGTAAAAATCTGAACAGAAAAATATATTATCAAAGCTGTGATTAACAAAGCAGAACTAATTAATATACCATTAGCATCACCTGACACACCATTATCTATAATTGTTTTAGTAAAAAGAGCAAGGACAACCGAAAACACCGAAAGAAATATATTTAACAAAACAAGACCAAAAAGTTGCCACTTGCAAAACGTTACTTTTCCAAATATCCATTCAATTACCTTTTTATCCATATGGTATACTCCAATTTTAATTATTCTTTACAATAAGTATATCACCTTTAATCAGTAATTTCAACATTATATTTCTCCATCCAGTAATTCATCTGAACAAAATATGCTATTGTTTGCGGAGTTGTCATTAATTGACCATACCAAGGCTCGTTTTTATCAGTTACTAGAAGTTCTTCTAATTTTTCTTTTTTAACTATATTTAAAAGCGGTGCATTTGCAGTATTTATTATATCATATAAAATATCCGAAACTTCCTGTAAAAATGCCGGATTGTGCGTTTTAGGGTATGGACTCTTTTTACGCCATAATATAGATTCTGGCAAATATTCTCTCATCGCATACCTTAAAAGCCCCTTTTCTCTGTTATTATAGTTTTTATATTCCCAGGGAACAGTATATAAAAATTCTGCAATTCTTTTATCGCAGAACGGAACTCTTACCTTTAAGCCGTTATACATATTCATTCTGTCTTTTCTGTCTAAAAGAGTCTGCATAAACCAATCCATATTAAGGTTTATCATTTCTTTCATTTTCTGTTCTTTTAGGCTAAGTCCGTCAATTTTTGAAGAATCATTTACAGTTTTCATATATTTATCATCAACAAACTTAAATGCATCTATTTCATACTCATCTTTTATAAAAGATGCCCTGTATTCAGTTGATTGTGCCCAAGGGAACCCTCTAGATAAAGTGATGTTTTCATCTCTGTACCATGGATACCCACCAAATATTTCATCTGCACACTCACCGGAAAGAGCGACTGTTGCATAGTTTTTAACTTCTTGACAGAATAAAAGAAGCGATGCATCTATATCAGCAAAAGCAGGTAAATCTCTTGCATCTACCGCTTTAAAAAGTGCATCTACTAATTGGTTTGTAGTTAATATTACTTTCGTATGGTTACTTCCGATGTGCTTTGACATTATGTCTATATATTCATCATCACTGTTTGGTTGAAACCTGCTTTTTTTAAAATATTTATTATTATCTACATAATCAACAGAAAATGTATTAAGAGTTTTCCCCTGCTCTTTGAAATGTTTTGACGCAATAGCAGATATTATACTCGAATCCAATCCCCCTGATAAAAAAGTGCATAATGGAACATCAGACACAAGCTGTCTTTTAATTGCATCTTCAACCAAAAATTTAGTTTCATTTACAGTTTCTTTAAAATTATAATTATACTTTTTATCTTTTACCTTAAAATACCTGTGAATTTCAAATCCATCTCTATTAAAAAAACCATAACAACCGGGTTTAACTTCATTTATTCCTTTAAATATTCCGTTTCCTGATGTTCTTGCAGGGCCAAGCAACATAATCTCTGCAATAGAATTTTTGTCAATCTCAGGTCTTACATCAGGATGCTTTAATAGTGCTTTAATCTCTGAAGCAAAAATAAAACCTCCGTTTTGAAAAGTATAAAAAAGAGGTTTAACACCAATCATATCCCTTGCAAAAAACAACTCTTTATTTAATGTATCATAAATGCAAAAAGCAAAAATCCCATTTAATTTATTAAGCATATTTTCGCCCCAGTTATCGTACGCTTTCAAAACTACTTCTGTATCAGAATGCCCAGTAAATGTATATCCATCTTTAAAAAGCTCTTTTCTTATATCATCTGTATTATAAAGCTCACCATTATATACTATAATAAGATTGTTGTATTTCATTGGTTGTCTTCCGTTTTCTATGTCAACAACAGAAAGTCTGGTATGAATTAAAACGGCATTATCATCTGAAAACATATCGTCCTGGTCAGGGCCTCTTCTTTTTAACGAATCTCTCATTTCTTCATGATACTCTGCCCTTTTAACACCGTTTAAATAATTGATTTCACCGGATATTGAACACATTTTATCACCTCATAAACAATATATGAACTGATAACTTTTGTGTTAAAAAAAAGCGACTCAATATGAGTCGCTTTTTTATATTTCCCAGTCTTGTTTTATATCTTTTGGTCGTTTAAGTATAAGCTCAGGATTTTTAATGCTTACCTTAGTGTTTTCAGGAATCGAACTTGTAATAAAAGAGTTACCACCTATTATTGCATATTCACCAATTACCGTTTCCCCACCTAAAATTGAAGAACCTGAATAAATAGTTACATTATCTTTTATGGTAGGATGTCTTTTAACACCAGATAATTGCTGCCCACTTCTTGTTGAAAGAGCACCTAATGTAACACCCTGATATATTTTAACATTATTACCGATTTCGCATGTTTCACCAATTACAACACCTGTTCCATGGTCAATGAAAAAATATTCTCCAATGGTTGCACCTGAATTTATATCAATACCTGTTTCTGAATGAGCATACTCAGTCATTATTCTTGGAATAAAAGGCACACTTTCCTGATAAAGAACATGAGCAAATCTATACACAAGTATTGCCTGAAATCCGGGATAAGAAAATATTACTTCTTCTAAGCTCTTTGCTGCAGGGTCGCCCGAATATGCAGCCTTAACATCTTTAATTAAAAGCTCTTGTATTTCAGGTAATTTTTTAATAAATGTTTCGCATATTTGTTCTGCCTGAACCTCGGCTTTCGCATCATCAATATCAGATTTATACAAAAGTGCTAAAGTTACCTGTTTTTTAAGGTCAGTATAAATTTTGGTGATTAAATTCCCGGCAAAATATTTACTTGATGCGTCCATCAAAAGCTCATGGCTGAAATAACTTGGAAACATTAGTTCCTTAAGATTATTAATTATACTGATTATTGTAGCTCTGTTTGGTAAATTTTCTGTGTCGCTTGTTAATAAAACTTCGTTAACCGAATAATTTTCAGTTATTTTTGAAACAGTTTCATTAATAATATTTTTGGTGTTTTTATTCATAATTGCACCTCCAAAAAATTAATCGAGTAATGATAATTGCTCTCCGTCTTTATCTTTTGCTGACAGCTTAGAACCTGCTGACGGTATGTTTCTGCTTCTGTATGGTTTATTGTCTGAAATTCCTGATTCGTCAAGCAGTTTAACATAAATCATTTTTGCTCTTTTACCAGGATTAAACACTTTAACACCATGTGAATTTCTTGTTGCCTTTTCAGGTATAACAACCGAATTAATAGAAAGTGCCTTTTCGTTACTGCCAAAACAAACAATTTCACCATCTTCGGGTAGATATATAACAGATACAAGTGGTGAATGCGATGAATATGCTTTTGTAAGCATTTTTCTGTTGGTTTTGGTTTCATAAGCAGAAAGTGAAACTTTACATATTCTTCCGTCTTCAAAACATAAAAGCACAAAGCCTGTATATTTTTTCACAGGAATAATAGAAACAATTCTTTCTCCTTCATTTGCACCAATTAAGTTTAATGCATATTCACCCATCTGACTTGCCTTACAGTCAGGAATTTCGTGAATTTTGGTTTTATAAACCGTGCTTTGATTTGTAAATAACAAGAGTTCATCTTTGTTTGAGGCTTCAAAGATCTGGGTTATACTGTCGCCCTCTTTTAACTTATGCTCTCCGCCTGACCTTAATGATACAAGCGAAATTTTCTTAAGATATCCTTGCTCCGTAAAGAACAGTTTAAGAGAATAATCATCAATTAACATATCGGGGGTAAACGCCCCAATATTATCATCTTCAGCAATAACAGCAGTTTTTCTTTCTTTACCATATTTTAAAGCAATATCCTCAAGTTGTTTTGAAATAAGTTTTTTAATTCTTCTTTCACTGTTTAAAGTTATATTAAGTTCTTCAATTTCAGTTTCTAAACCCAATATATCTTTAATGTTTTTTAATAAGTATTCTTTGTTAAGATTTCTAAGTTTTATATCAGCAACATATTCTGCCTGAATTTTGTCAATACCAAAACCTGACATAAGACTTGGAATAACATCAGCATCTTTTTCGGTTTCTCTTATGATTTTAATTGCTCTGTCAATATCAAAAAGGATTTTTTCAAGTCCTCTTAAAAGATGAAGTCTGTCTTGCTTTTTTCCAAGTTCAAATTCAAGCGTTCTTCTGACACATAAAACTCTGAATTTAACCCATTCTAAAAGAAGGTCTTTAATTCCAAGCACTTTTGGAACGCCATCAATTAATACATTAAAGTTACAGCTGAATGTATCCTGAAGAGGTGTATTTTTATATAAAATACTCATCAGTTTTTTTACATCAGTGCTCTTTTTGATATCTAAAGTAAGTTTTAAACCTGATAAATCAGACTCATCTCTGACATCAGTTATATCCTTATATTTACCCGCTTTAATTCCCTCAATAATTTTATCCATTATTGCTTCAATGGTTGTAGAATAAGGGATTTCTGTGATTTCAATAACGGAATTTTTCTTATCGTGAGTATATTTGCCTCTTACTTTAAAACCGCCTTTTCCTGTTGCAAATATGCTTTTAAAAGTTTCTTCGTTATAGATAACTTCTCCGCCACATGGGAAATCAGGACCTTTTATTATTTGTAACAAATCAACATCTGTATCTTTCATAAGAGCTACAGTTGCATCGCAGATTTCTTTTAAATTAAAAGAACAGATTTTACTTGCCATACCAACCGCAATACCCTCGTTGGGGTTGACTAAAATATTTGGGAAAGTTACAGGCAAAAGTTTTGGTTCTTTTAGTGTGCCATCATAATTGTCCTGCAAATCAACTGCATTTTTATCAATCTCGCCAAATATTTCTTTACAGATTTCGTCAAGTTTTGCCTCTGTATATCTTGATGCAGCGTAAGCCATAT